>JAIRVC010000254.1 GCA_031254095.1 Acidobacteriota bacterium | reverse complement strand
ATATTAAATAGGGGGCGGACTTGGAGCCTGACGGAAAAACCTGTATAGAACTTTACACAACGATGCTGGAGATTCGGCGCTTTGAGGAACATGTCGCCAAAGAGGTCTTTGACGGCAACATTCCCGGATTCGCGCATTCCTATATCGGTCAGGAGGCTATTGCCGCCGGCGTCTGCCGTCATCTGACCAAAAAGGATCGCATTGTCAGCAATCACCGCGGCCATGGTCACTGTATAGCCAAGGGCGCGGATATGAACCGCATGATGGCTGAAATCTACGGCAAAAAGACGGGATGCTGCAAAGGCAAAGGCGGATCAATGCACATCGCCGATTTCAGCATCGGAATGCTGGGCGCCGACGGCATTGTCGGCGCCGGGCTGCCGATTTCGACCGGCGCGGCCTGCGCCGCAAAACTCGAAGGAAAGGGAAACGTCGCGGTGGTTTTTTTCGGCGACGGCGCTTGCAACGAAGGGGAGTTTCACGAATGCCTCAATCTTGCGGGCATCTGGAAACTCCCGCTTCTATTTGTGTGCGAAAACAACGGCTACGGCGTCAACACTCCCGCCGAATACGCCATGGCGGCGGGAGACATCACGCGCATTCCCGAAGCGTATCACATAGCCAACAAGGTTGTTGACGGCAATGACGTGGAAGCCGTCCACGCGGCGGCCGGAGAAGCCATCGCCCGCCTCCGCAAGGGAGACGGCCCGTATTTTCTCGAATGCAAAACTTACCGCTGGTACAAACATTTTCTTTCAAAAGAACTTGAAGATCTGCGTCCGGCCGATGAAATCCAGGCATGGAAGGAACGTTGTCCGATCAAGGCATATGAAGCGCTTCTTGCCGAACGCGGCGTTCTGACGCAGGCGAGATTGAAATCGATTCATCGGAAAACGCTTCAAAAAGTGGAAGGAGCTTACGCTTTTGCGCTCGCCAGCCCTTATCCGGCGCCGGAGGACGCGCTACAGGATGTCTATTCAATCTAAGGAAACATGGAAGTATGAGAGAGATTACATTTGAACAGGCGGCCGGCGAGGCTATTCGCGAGGCGTTTCGCAGCGATCCGCGCACCGTTTACATGGGAACAGATCCGGTGTTGGACATGCGGAATGAATTCGGCGCGGACCGCGTCCGGCTGACGCCTATCGCCGAAAACAGCTTTGTCGGCGCCGCGATCGGTCTGGCGGGTTCCGGATTTCGAGCCGTAGTCAATATACGAATGGCGACTTTCGGTTTTGTCGCCATGGATCAGATGATCAACCACGCCGCCAAAATCACATATATGTTCGGCGGACAGGCGAAATTTCCAATTCTCATACGCATGACGGTAGGCGCCGGATTTTACGGCGCGGCTGAACATTCCATCAGCCCTTACGCAATGTTTATGAATGTGCCCGGACTGAAAATTCTCCTGCCGACCACGCCTTACGACGTAAAGGGGCTTTTGAAAACCGCGCTGAGGGACAACAACCCCGTTATTTCGTTTGAGCCGTTTATGCTGGGCAAAACCAAAGGCGTTGTTCCGGATCCGGATGATGAATATTTTATTCCTTTTGGCAAGGCCGCGGTCCGTCGCAGGGGAACGGATCTGACGCTGGTCGCGCTGGGACGCATGGCGCATATCGCGCTTGAGGCGGCCGAAGAACTTGCCGGATCCGGAATTTCGGCGGAAGTCATAGACCCGCGGACGCTGGTTCCGATGGATACGGCGGCGATTCTTCGATCGGTCAGAAAAACCGGAAGGCTTGTAATTGTTGACGAAGCCTGTCAGACCTGCGGCGCGGCGGCTGAAATCATGGCTCAGGCAGCTTCCGACAAAAACACTTTCCGCAAACTGAAAGCCGCGCCAGCCCGCGTTTGCGGGCTGGATGTGCCGATTCCCTTCAGTCCGCCCATGGAGCATTACGCGATTCCGGACAAGGCGAAAATCATCAAAGCCGTAAGGGGAGCGATGTAATTTTTGGAGTTTTATTTGGAACCTCTAAAAACTCCAAAATTAAGGCTTGCGGCCGGGACAAAAGCGGAGTTTACATTTACGTAAATGAACATTTTGTATCGGCCGCGTAACGCAGAGTTTTGGGTTTTTAGAGGTTCCCTATTGCCGGTTTCTGGAACCTCACGGAGATTCGTCGCGAAGGTCAAGGAAATACAGAAACAATCCCAGAATAACCGCCAGCAGAGGATTGGTAATCTCGGCGACGCCGCCGGAAATGAACATCTGCATAATTTCAATGCCGGCCAGCAGTGCGACGCTGAAAATCACACTGAATCGCAGACTTAGGCCGGTTTTTATCAGAAGCCACAAAAAAGCGCCGTAAAAAAAGACCTTTTCCGTAAACTGCAATACATTGCCGGCCGTTATCCCCCTTAGGAATCCGCCAAAGGGAATAATCGAGAAAAGACCTGTGAAGGGGATAAAAACGAAAGGCGCAAGTCCCTGGATAACGATTTGCGCCATCAGCAGAAGCGCCAGAATCCCGGCGTTTCGGCGTATGCGGCTTAGCATGTACCGCCAGGCGGCGATGCCGAGCAACGCGCCGAGAATTTCAGCCCGTAAAATACTTCCGCCCAAAATAAAAGGCTTAACCGCAATGACGCCGAGCGGAAGAAATGTCAGCGCCGTCTGAAGGCGTCCCGGCCGGACAAACGCCTGTGCCAGCCGGCACACGACCATTGCGGCAATGAAACTCCACAGCGCGTCCGACAGCACAAATTCCCCGAAAAACAACGGTTTCAGGGCATTTTTAATATTCTGCGTTTTCAGAGCGGGAACAAAGGGGAACAGTTTGCCGCCGAGCCACGCGCCGAGCAGCAAAACCGGAAATATCGCCGGCGGATGGTTGTCCGCCCGAAGCTTCGGCAATTTTCCGCGCCAGTCCTTCCAGCCAAGCACGGCGCCCAGCAGAGCGCCTGTCGTATTTGTCAGAAGGTCGTATATGCTGACAGAGCGTCCGGGCAGACAGCTCTGGGCGCATTCAATACCGAAGGAAAGCGCCGCGCCGGAAACAACGATAAAAATCAGGCGTATAGGCCGCGGGGCGCGTTGAAAAACGCTTTGCATGGCGAAAAAGCCGAACGGCAAAAAAAGAATGACGTTGGCAATGGTGTCGCCGCGACCGACGTAGCTGTGCGTCGATGCCGCCAGCAACGAGAGAATGCTTTCCTCGCGCGATCCAAAGGTAAAACTGAACGGATGAAGCGTTCCATAAAGAATGAGCGCGCAAGACAGCGCCAGCAAAAAACCCATATAGCACTGGTTCTTTTTGAAAATCGCGATGAAAGGATTTTTGATTTTGGGCTGACTGGTTTTTACATCAGCCCAAAATCAAAACTGCGCCGAACGGTTAACGAACCTTTATGCGCCATACGGCGATCATGCCGATGATACAGATCGGAATCATCAGGTAACCGGCCATTGTCCAGCTTTGAAGCTCGCCGACACCGCCGCCGGCGGTTACAATGCCCATAAACAAAGTGGGGCCAACGAACATTCCAAGGTTCTGTAAAAACGCGGCGCACGCCATGCCGATACCGATAAGCATCGGACTTTTGGCTACTTCCGGAACGGACGCCAGCAGAATCGGCGCGATCGGTCCGCCGAAAATACCGAACATAATCATAAAAGCCGGAATCTGCCATCCCTCCGCGGTGAAAGGAAAGAGGAGCGTCAGCGTCATTACCGCATAGACAATGAGTACTACGGATTTGCGGCGTTCCAGTTTGTCCGAAATATAGCCGCCGAGGGGACCGGTAAAGAGAGAGGCCAGCATAACCAGGGCGGTAAGGCTGGAAGCGGTGGCAGCCACTTTCCCGCGATGAAATTCCAGAAACATCGGCAGAAAGGAAAGCAGCGCCAGAACCACAAGATTATAGGCTCCGAACCCGATGCCAATCAGCCAGTAATTGATATTGGCCATCCCTTTCCATAGACTGGGCGGAGCTTCTCCGGTTGCGGCGGGCGGCGCGGGCGCGGCCGGCATTTCGTCTTCACGCGGCATACGGAAAATAATGGCGAAAAGGACAAAAGACACTGCTCCGAAAATCGCGCCGGACCACCATATAGGCTGCCAGTTATCTCCAAACGCGCTGACAATTGAAGGCGCAAGAAACAGCGGCGCTATATTGCCGATACCGACGCAGGTCGCCCATAATCCTGTCGGCAAAGCGCGATTATTTAATGGAAACCACTGACTTATGGCAAAAGGCGAGGCCACCATGACCAGTCCCATGCCGAACCCCTCGACAAAACGGGTGACGAACAACATTCCGGATGTCGCGGCAAGAGCGCCAAGGGCCGCGCCCAGCGTGACCGCTCCGACGGAAAAAAGGACGGTCAGTTTTATGCCGAATCGTTTCAGTATGAATCCGGCAGGAATCGCGAGCACGAATCCCATGATCGAAAATGTCGACATCAGGGTGCCGAGGCCATCTGCCGCAATTCCCAAATCCGAATTCACCAGAGTCGTCATTACGGGCGGAAGTTTGAACATGTTCAGCGTCGCTGTAAGCGATGCCATGTAAAGGGCAAACAAAACCGCCCACGCATATTTAGGCGTTTGTACAGGTGATGCAACCTCAGGGGCTTTACTACTCATAGGCTCCTCCTATCGGGCTACTGATCAATAACAATTAAGAACTCAAAATATCCTGTCGATGATAGTCCAAGTACGGGAAATTCCGGTAGAAAAAAAGCGGGAAAACGCAAATAAATAAAGGGCGTCTCTAAAAACTGTTATTGCGCTCGCCGGATTGTGTCAGAGGTGAGTTTTTGCAGGCAACCTCCGAAAACCCCCAAATCAAGGCTTGCGACTGAGGCAAAGCGGAGTTTACATATAGGTAAATGAGCATTTGCCGAAGGAGCGTAACGCAGAGTTTGGGGTTTTCGGAGGTTGCCTGCAGATACAGGTTCAGAGCCTCATTAATAAGCATCGCAGATTCCTGCTATCGTAGCGGGCTCAACATGGCGCATCGCCACCACATTTGCAAGAAAATCCACAGTAAAATGCCGCAGGAAGCGTCCGGGAGCGCAGGCCGCCATTCTCCTTTGTCTGGAATCCCGTGCAATTATCAGAAAAAGATCGTGTCGTCGCTGGAACCGGCGGATGACGCGCCCGTATCCGTTTTTTCTTTTTCGCGCCGCGTGAACAATACGCCGATTGCGACCCGAACCGCTTTTGTCAGCGCGTTTATCCGGTTGACCGGCATAAGAACGTTTTCGCTCAGAGTATTGACGGCGTTCCGTGCCAGTTGGGTGACATCGTGCAGGGTGTCTTCGAGTCCGGCAATTTCCCGGCGTGATTTTTCCACGACTTCACCCAGAAAATCATCAATCTCAACCACGCGATCATGTATTACATCCGCCGATTCGTTCATTTTCCGCGCAAAAGGTCTGATGTTTTCCGCTATGTCCGAAATGGTCGTGAACGTCGCGTCCGCCTTTTCCGTCAATTTCTGAATCTTCGGAAGCAAATCGCCGCCAAGCCGCCGGAGATTCAGAAACATCAGAAGCAACAGAACGCTCTGCATCAATATCGCGAGAGCAAGAACGCCCGCGAAAACAGCCAGCAAAATGTTGGTCATCGAGGCTAGACCTTGTCTTTTTCTTCCATGTAAGCCTGTTTACCGGCTTCAAACGCGGCCGACAAATGTTCCCGCTGATGATACAGCGCTTCCTTGCCGCGATCCAGATATGTCGAAGCCAAATCGGCCACCGTTTTTGACCGGTTCGCGACGGCATCGGCGCCTTCACGCGCTCTTGCCGCGATCAATTTACGGGTTTCCGCCCCGCTGCGAGGCGCCATCAGAAGCGCTGTTACCGCGCCTATTGCCGCTCCAACCAGAAAAAATAATGCTTTTTCACCGGAACACGTCTCTCCACTCATTATGATTCTCCTTTATTTTTTTGCCACGACAGCGGGTTTTTTCGCAGATGCGGGAATTTCCAGCATCATTCCTATTCTGAGGACGGACTTTGCTGAAAGACCGTTCACTTCCTGAAGATCTTTAAGGGGCACGCCGTATCTGCGCGCAAGATCGTAAAGCGTATCCCCCTTCACGACCTTATGTTTTCCGTCTACCGCAACAGTCTGAACAGACGGCAGTTTTTCAATTAGCGCATACAGTTCCTGATCGCTGTCGGCCGGCACTTTCAGCACGAAATCCGGATAACGCGCCGGCGTGCGGTTTCCTTTGAGCGCGGGATTCAACTTCCTGAGTTCGTCAACGGATGTATTCAGCGTTTTTGCGACGGAACGCAGATCGACAGGCCTTGAAACGACAACCGTGGCATAACTCACCGGCGGCTCGAATTCGGTCGAAAATCCATACTTTTCCGGATTACGCGAAAGAATGGCGCCGGCAAGAATCAGCGGCACATGTTTGCGGGTTTCCGCAGGCATTCTCTTTTTCTGATTCTTGAGATTCGCCAGTTGCCAGAAATCAGTTATCCCGGAGCCGTTTACAAGCAACCTGATATTTCCCTCGCCCCAGTTGTAAGCCGCGAGAACCAGATTCCAGTCGCCGAACATTTCGTAAAGTTCTTTAAGATAGCGCGCCGCCGCGCGCGTGGATTTTTCGGGATCCGACCGTTCATCTATATCGGAGGTTATCTTCAATCCGTAACGAACAGCCGTCCCCTGCATGAACTGCCATATCCCCCTGGCTCTTGCCCGCGAAACCGCCTGCGGTTTAAAGGCGCTTTCCACCAGCGCCAGATTTATCAGGTCAAGAGGCAGTTCCTCTTCGCGGAATACCTGTTCAATAATGGAACGGTAACGCCCTGAACGTAAAAGCGCGTCCTCAAAAAACTTGCGTCCGCGATTCAGAAAATACTCAAGGGATTTTGCCACATCGTCGTTGACGTCGATGGGAATATCAAAATTTCCCTGGCGCAGGGCGGAACTCAGCGCAATCCGCAGAGCCGGATCGTCAAGAGCGATGTTCAGATCAAGATCCAGAAAAGCTTCTACGCCGGGCGCGTCTTCGCCGTCATCCACTTCCAGCTCTTCGTAATCGTCGCCATAAAGTGAAAAAAAATACTCGGATTCAATGTCTCTTATCTGCCGCGTCAGGTCTTTTAAAAAGGCGTCAAGGGGCGGCGTCAGCGAAATAACCCAACCGGACGAAAGAATCGTCTCCACGGCCTCGTCAAAAGACGCCCGTGCGCCATCCACATCGTCATTTAGTATAAGATCGCATCCTTCGAGAAATTCCGACCATGCGGCGTCCATCAAATTAGACATCGCTTCAGGAATCCCGGCGTCCGCCGCAATCACGGTTTCCGGGATCGAAGCGGCCGCGGCCGCCATTGAGGTCTGCCCCGACGCTGATTCCCACAGAACAACCAGCGCGAGCGCCGACGGCAACAGTAGACGTAGATATTTCATTTAATCAGCGTTTCCTTTAATCATCGCTTTAATATCCTATACTATAACGTCATTCCGGAAGTTACCCTCAAAGATAGTTCGCGGCGATTTTTTTCTGACCACCGATCACCAACCACTGATCACCGTGAGGCGGCTAACTAAAAATGTCCGGAGGTCATCAGGGTTTTCGCGGCGGGCATTTCCGCCAGCGCTTTCTGCACCTGATTATCTCCTTCGACGCTTATTTTATAACCTTCCTGAATGCCAAAGTGGGAGGTAAACACTCCCTGACGGATTTGCCTTTTAATATAATCCGCGTTGGCCGTCAGATCTTCTTCCGTGAATTCGATATTTCGCTCTTTCAGAAACTGCCGGAAATCACTGATAATTTCCTCGTTTATGACGAAATCTGAAACATGATCCGTGTTCTTTCCGCGCGCCGGTTGAGCTTCCCCGTCCGCTCCTTCAGGAAGTTTAAACTCCCGCGCGGAGGGAACTTCTCCTGAAGTCAATCGCTGCGCGTACTGAAAGAAAACGTCTTTGCGCCGCAACAGCGACTCAAAACGATTCAGCAGGCGCGCCGCTTCAATAATGTCAGGCGCAATGCCGCCGCCGCCATATACCTCGCGTTCGCTGTCGGTATATTTTATTTCACGCTCCTTGTCACCAAACACGGCGTTCTCGCCGGCATATACGGAATAATACTCTAAAAGGGAATTTGAATAGTCGCGCTGGATCAGCCGGCCGCTCGGCGTGTAAAACTTTGCCGTTACAAGCGCCATGCCCGTATCGCTCGACATGTTATAGACCGACTGCACAAGTCCTTTGCCGAAACTTGTTTCACCGATGATCAGCGCCCGGTCATGATCCTGCAGCGCGCCCGCGACGATTTCCGAAGCGCTTGCACTGTTCCTGTTGATGAGCACAACCAGCGGAATATCGAGCGTTTCATTTCCGGGCGCTTCATATGTTCTGGCGGAACCTTCGGCGCGCCCCCGCGTGGAGACAATCAGTTCTCCGCGAGGCAGGAAAAAGTCGGAAACCGCGATCGCCTGATTCAGCAGCCCGCCGGTATTATCGCGCAAATCCAGAATCAGCCCGGTAATGCTCTTCATGTCGTTCAGCGCGGTTTTTAGTTCGCCACTGGTCGTTTCGGCAAAACTCTCGATTTTGATATAACCAATTCCCGGCCGTATCTCGAAAGCGTAAGGAACCGTCACCATCGGAATCTCGTCCCGTTCAATGGCTATCTCCAGCGGCTCGGACGCCCCGTGCCGTTTTATGGTGATATTAACCGTTGTTCCCCGCTGCCCCCTGATCTTGCTTACCACTTCATCCGACGTCCATGTGTCGATCGGCGTTCCTTCGACTCTGGTGATAATGTCGCCCGCGCGCAGCCCTTTCTTGTACGCCGGCGTTCCAAATGACGGAGGTTCCACAATCACGCACCACCCGCGATCTCCCGCCAATGTTCTTATCCGGATACCCAGCCCGTAATACCGGCTGCGCTGCCTCTCGCGCATTTCCGTAAAATACTTGGGGTCAAGAAAGTCTGAATGCGGATCCAGCGTCCGCAGCATTCCTTTTATGGAACTGTAGACCAGCTTGTCCGAGCCGACATCATGCATATAATTTTTCTGTATGACATCAAGAGCGTCCGTGTAATTTGCCAGGAACTCGTTATTTGGAGAAGTCGCCTCGGCGGCTTTAGTCGCGAAACCGCCGCCCAGAAATCCGCCCGCGAGAGCGGACAGCAGCACGATTGAAATCAGAACGACTGCGAATCTATGTTTCATAAAATGGACTCCACTGAAACCAAAATCCGCGTTAGTGTAGCATGTCCGGGATAAAACTGACAAGCAGCCTCGCGGCTGCCAGAATTAGTGGCTAGTGGCTAGTGGCCAGTGGCTAGTGGCTAGAAAAACCCACCGTGAACTATGTCGGGCATTCCCCATGTGATGCGGGCCGCCCGCCCGCATCACATGGGGGTTTTAATTACTAATAAATTACTTCGTTGTCGATCTTCATTTTGTCGATTCTAAATTCGAAAAAACCTCTGCCGTCGCCGAGGCCCCTGATTACCGGATAGTCAAATTCCAATTGAAGCCCCCTGTCGCCCGGCTGGAGAACCTCTTTGCCTTCAAAATGCCGGGGAAAAATAAACTGGAATTCCTGATTAGCGCCGCTGACGGGAACGTATTGGCTAAGAGGAACCCTGTCGCCCTTGGAGCCGCGCAGAAAAACGGAATTGTGAAGCAGTTCAAGCGTCTGGCTCTGCCAGTGCCGGAGCAGATCCTGAATAGTATCCCGGTTGTTGGCTTCAAACGATACGAATACAACAACAAAGTCCGAAGGAGGGCCGGCAAGAAACGTCTGCGCGTTCTCGTCAAAACTCTGTTTATCTTCCGTGGAAGCCTTGTCGTATTTACTCTGAATCTGCTGTTGCCGCACAATGGCCTGTCTTATCGGTGCCGCGGAGCGCAGCTGGGCGGTGTATTTGACATAAGGCGCCTGGCTGTCCGTTGCGGCCGCGCCGCCGCCGGAATCTCTACCAAC
>JAIRVC010000218.1 GCA_031254095.1 Acidobacteriota bacterium | reverse complement strand
CGATTTCAAGTTTAAAATCGATCAGGGTCAATCCGAACTTTTTCAATTCCGCCCGCAGGACGCCGCCCGCTTTGACCAGAACCGCCAGCACTTTGTCGTATTCGCCCTCGTTCAACAGGCCCTTCATAAGACAGAGCCGTTCGCTGATAAGCGGATCGCCCTCGTCGTCGTCTTTGAGCGTAACTTCGAGGTACGGCGGATCAAAGGGAATGCCGGGTTTGAGCGAAAAGCGGCGGCACATGCTGCCGGCCGTAAAATACCGCAGCACAAACTCAAGCTTGGGAACATCGACGCTGCGCACCTTCATCATGCACCGCTCAATGTCTGCGCCAAGGTAATGCGTAGGAATGCCGTTTAATTCCATCAGTTCAAAAAAATATTTCGACACCGCAAGGCCGATTTTCCCCTTGCCGGACACGCTGCCGCCGACAACGTTTGACCCGGGGTCAAAGACGCCGTTTTCGCCTGTGGCGCTGTCTTTAAAAAGCAGGAAGCATTCGCCGGTTGCTTCGTCCGTAAGTACCGTTTTCGTTTTGCCTTCGTAAATAGTTTTCATGTTTTATTCAATTCACCATGTTTTCCGTTGATTTATCGTTGGTTTATGGCGCGGCGCTACGGCGCGCCCCGTAAGATATTGATGTTACTATAGAATTTTATGAAATGGCATTGGTTTTTCGGGCAAGCCCGTATATTCCATTAACCGAAAAACGATGCAATTTTACAAGGTTCCGCAGTAATATTGAATCTCTCATGTGACAAAGACAGCTTGCGGCCGTTGCCGCCGCCAAAGAAAACGCGCAAGGAAAGGACGCGCATAATTATGGAAATCAGAAAAATTTACGACAGAGATGTTTCACTGCTTGGATTCGGCCTTATGCGCCTGCCAAAAACGGCGGAAAAATCGCAGGATATCGACTATGAAGCGGCGTCAAAACTCGTAGACCACGCAATGACAAACGGCGTCAACTATTACGACACCGCGTACACTTACGGCGGCAGCGAAGACTTTGCCGGACACGCGCTTTCAAAATATCCGCGTGACAGTTATTTTCTCGCGACAAAATGCCCTCCATGGATGGTTAAAACCGTTGACGATTTCGAACGCATTTTTGCCGAAAGTCTCAAGCGCTGTAGAACGGATTATTTTGATTTCTATCTCGTCCACAACCTGGCGCAGGAATCAAAAAGGGCGGCGGGGAATGATGAATATTTTAGAAAATTTGAAATGATCGGCATGTACGACATGCTGAAACGGAAAAAGGCCGAGGGCAAAATTCGCCGGTTGGGTTTTTCGTTTCACGGAACGATCGCGCTGTTTAAAAAGCTCGTTGACAAATATGAATGGGACTTTGCGCAGATTCAACTGAACTATATCGACTGGACCGCCACCGACGCGAAAAGCCAGTATGAAATACTGACGGAACGCAACATACCCGTAATTATTATGGAGCCTTTGCGCGGCGGCGCGCTGGCGGCGCTGAATAAAGAATCCGCCGAAATACTTAAACAAGCTCAACCCGGCGCAAGCCTTGCGAGTTGGGGCATACGTTACGCGGCTTCCCTTTCGAACGTGGCAACCGTTCTCAGCGGCATGAATACAATGGAGCAGTTGACCGACAATATCGCGACGATGAACAGCTTCCGGCCGGTTGACGACCGGGAAAAAGAGCTTCTATATAAAGCCGCCGCTATTTACAACCGGTCCGGCGCGATTGCCTGTACCGGCTGCCGCTATTGCGCGCCCTGCCCCGAAGGCGTCGACATACCAAGAATTTTTTCGATATACAACCACTACCGTCTTGTGAATTACCGTATTCCTTTCGACAATGGCTACAGCACGCTCGGCGAGCGGGAAAAGGCGTCCAGTTGCATACAATGCGGGCTCTGTGTGGAAAAATGTCCGCAGCATCTCGCCATACCGGAACACATGCGGGAAATAGATGAATTTGCCAAATCGGCGCTTCCATAAAAATCGGCGCTTTTGATCAACCCGGCATTTGCGCCTCCGGCTTTTTTCCCGGAATAATCCGGTTGATCAGCAGGGAGACGCAGATGCCGGCGATAGTCTCGCCAACACGGGTGAGGGCGAAAATATATTTGTCCTCCGGATGCAGAAGCACGATTATGAGGAACGCCACGCAGGCCAGCGCGGCGGCGTCGGGAATTTTGAGCAGCAGGCAGATATACAGCGTGAACAGGACGCCCGCTCCGACAAGCGGAATGACAATATAAAAATCCCGTGCGGGCGACAGAAATAGAAAAATTAAAGCGACTACGCCGCCGACAAGCGCCCCCAGCACACGATCTACGCCCTGCTTGAATGAGCTTTCAATATTCTCTTTTGTCACAATAACCGCCGCGACGCAGGCGAAAACAGGCGGATGATATGAGAGCAGCCGCGCCAGCAGCAGGCAGGCCATTACACTTAACGCGGTTTTCAGCATTCTCAGACCTATGTACGGAAAGTCGATATGGGAGTGCAGCAACTTCATAAACTATTTCACCTGTTTCTTCTTCAGTCCGACAAGCGATCAGCGCTTCCTTAATACGGCCATTTTCTTACCAATAACTTCATTTAAAAAGTTACCCCAAAGATGGTTCACGGCGGATTTTTCTGACCACTGATCACTAACCACTGACCGCTGGCCGCCGTGAGGCGGCTATAATCCTTGATATTTTCGCAATAAATTCAGTTTTTGAAGCGCTTTTCCGCTAAAAAGGGCTTCCTGCGCCATTTCCATGCCTTCTTTATAATCAGCCGCTTTTTGCGCGAGATATAAAGCGGCGGCCGCGTTTATACAGAAAAAAGACGCCAGCGCGCCTTTATTGTTTCCTGAAAGCACTTCCATAATAGCGTGCGCGTTTTTTGCCGCCGTGGGAAACGTTTGAATTTCTTCAAACGCGCAAGGTTCGCAGCCAAAATCTCGCGGCGTAACTTCATACGTGGAAATTTTTCCATTTTTTAATTCTGTAACCCGCGTAGGGCCGCATAGGGAAAATTCATCCATTCCTTCGGTTTCAGGACGCCCCGTAACGCGGCCAAAAGGAGCGATTGCGCCTTTCATATCGATCTCTTTTAAAATATCAATCAACTGATCGCAAATTTCAGGAGAATACGCGCCGATAACAATATGAGAAGTATCGCCGCACGGACGCGTGAGCGGGCCGACAATATTAAACGCGCTGGTAAAACGCATGGTTCGGATCAAACGCGCCCATCCCTGTTGCAGAAAAGCTTCGCCCGGAAGGTAGCAAATGCCGCATTCATGAAGCGCTTTTTGCGCGTCGGCTAATGACGCCTGAAGATCTATTCCTAAAATTTCAAAAATATCCGACGCGCCGGAGACGCCGGTAACCAGCCGCGCCCCTTTTTTCGCGACTGTGAGCCCTGCCGCGGCCGCAATTAAAGAGGCCGGAGAAGAACAGTTGACGGTTTTTAACGAATCGGAACCGGTTCCGACGATGTCGCAGACAATACCCGATCCGGTGTATACGAGTTTACTGGTATCGTATCGATCAAGCGCGTCCCAGGCGCCCGCAAGCTCTTCCGTGGACGGGCCGCGAGTAATATGCGCCATTAAAAAAGCGCCTTGCTGAAGTTCGGGCTGTTCGTTTTGGATAACCTGCCGATAGGCTTCGCGCGCTTCTTCGCGATTCATAAACGCACCCGCGGCGATTCGACAGATTAACCGGCCGAATTCTCGTAATTTTGTTTCCATGGAAAATTAAAACTCCTAAGGTTGGACTATGTGGCGATAACCGCTGCCCTGCCAGAGAATGGGTAGAATTTCAGGTATACGCGAAAGAGAAAATCTTGTTTTTAAAAGCCGCGACAGTTCGTCTGGAGAAGACGCAATCCACTTTAACGCCGTTTCCATATGAATTTTTGCGCATCCGTAAGCGCCGCAAACTTTTAATTGTTTGTAGTGAATCTGGTCAAATGATTTTCCGGACAGGTTTCCCCGATGCCCTATTCCGCTGAAATGAAAATACGCGCCGCCCGGTTTCAGCAATGACAGCGCGTCTTCGGCAGCGTCAGGCGCGGAGGTGGCCGTGATGGCGGCGGATACGGGATAAGAAATATCCTTACGCAAAAAAGAAGGAATTGAAAACGGCTGAAGAAACGCCCGGGAAGTTTTAATCCGGTCCGGATCAATATCGCAAAGAACAGGACATAAATTCATTTTATGCGCCGCAAAGGCAAGTAAAAGCCCCATGACGCCCGCGCCGAAAATCAAAATATCGGTTCGGGGAGGAAGCGCCATTTGCGAAAATGCGTTTACGCAACACCCCAATGGTTCCGCCAGCGTGGCAAGCTCCGGAGAAATATCCGGCGCAAGCGGAATTAAAGAAGATTTGGGAACCGCGATTTTTTCCGCCAATCCGCCTTCACGGGAAAATCCAAAAATCTCGACAGAAGGACATAAATTTTGCGCGCCGGCGTTGCAATATGAACACACGCCGCAGGTTTTTCCCGGAAAAACCGCATAGCGCCGCCCGGATTGCAAATCCATTCCAACAAGTTCATGACCCGGAATTCGTGGAAGAAGCAGATCCCTGTGGCCGGACATAAAAATTTTGGCGTCGGTTTTACAAAGGCCGCAAGCAAGCACCCTGAGTAATACTTCGTCGGAAGCGGCTGAGGGAACGGGAACATTGGCGACATCGGCCTGGCGAGTGCCGGTCACCAAAAACGCCCGCATGGTTTCGGTTTTCATTTAATATCGCAAGCCCTCGCAATCGTCACATTTCATCGCCGGAAACGTTACCATTTTACGGAAACCTCCAAGAACTCAAAAATCAAGGCTTGCGGCCGAGGCAAAAGCGGAGTTTTGGGTTTTTAGAGGTTCCTTATTAAATGGTTATATCGCAATGTGCAGCAGCCGTTTTGAGCGCTCGCCGAGCGGCTTGTCGAGAAATTCGCCGTAAATCGCCTTGATTTGCGGATTATCGCAGCTCAAACGAATCTCCTGTCCCGCGTCCCGCTTATACAGGGCGTCAAGGCGAAGTTGTTTCACTCTCGCCGCGGACATGCCGGAATTTGGCGGCTGACCGCCGCCGCCGATGCAACCGCCGGGACAGGCCATAACTTCGACAAAATCGAATTTCCGCGCGCCGCCGCGGATTGATTCGATGACCGGCCTCGCTTTGCCGATGCCGTGAACAACCGCGACGCTCAACCTGCGCTTGCCGAGATCGACACTAGCCTGCCGAACGCTGTCCATGCCGCGAACAGGTTGAAGATCCAAAAATTCGGCGGGCGGATTTTTGCCGTTCAACAATTTGTAAGCGGTACGAAGCGCCGCTTCCGCCACGCCGCCCGTATTGCCGAAAATCATGCCCGCGCCGCTTCCGGCGCCCATCAGCGAATTGTACGGCGCGTCCTGCGACCGCGCAAAGTCAACCTTGCTCTCGTTCAGCAGATGCGCAAGTTCGCGGCAGGTCAGAGCAATATCGACATCGCGCATACCCGGCTTTCCGTGCGATACTCCGGCGGCGTTCATTCCGGGCAGAAGGATTTCCGCTTTCTTTGCCGTGCAGGGCGTCAGCGCGACATGAACGATTTTTTCCGGATTGATTCCGGTTTTCTGCGCGAACCAGGTTTTTACCAGCGCTCCCTGCATCATTACCGGACTCTTTGCGGTCGAAAGATTCGGCAAAACACCCGGATAAAACAGCCTGGCGAAGCGCACCCAGGCGGGACAGCAGCTTGTAAACATCGGCGGATTTTTCGCATCGTTTTTTTCGAGCCGCTGGAGCAATTCCGACGCTTCCTCCATGATGGTCAGGTCGGCGGCAAATGTCGTGTCGATAACATGATCGACGCCCAGTTTTTTCAGCGCTCCGACGATTTTCCCTTCGACATTTGTGCCGGGCGCAAGCCGGTACATTTCGCCGAGCGCGACGCGAATTGCCGGCGCGGTTGACGCGATCACGATTTTGTCCGGATCGGCAATCGCTCTTGCAGTCGCCGGATAATGATACTTTTCCGTGATCGCGTTATACCGGCAGGAAAACGTACACTGGCCGCAATAAACACAGGCGTCTTCGCCCGGCGGGACGGATTGCCCGTACACGGTCGTCGTATCGCGGCATAATTCCACGCAGCGCCCGCACTCCCTCCGGCAGAGACTTCGCTGAAGCTGAATCGACGGATTATCCGAAGCGATGGACAGCGCTCTGCGTCCCTGCCGGCCTTGCCTGCCCTGTCCCGCGTCTACGCCGCGCCGCTGGGCAAAGGCGATTTGTTCGCCGCCAATGAGCAGTCCCGCTCCAAAAGCCGCCGCTTTTAGAAATTCACGCCGTGTTGATTGATTTTCCTTTTTCATGACCTCAATACTCCTGTTAATTACAAGGAAACGCTGATTAATTGCCTGCGCGGGATGAAGTGCGAGGCGTACGGAGCGCAGAAACCGAGGCATATATCTAAAGATATGTTGAGGTTACGAGCACCGCACAACGAAGCAATTCGCCCGCTCAGGCAATTAATCAGTGTTTCCTAAAAACGGAACGTATACTGGAGCTTAGCCGTACCCCGATCAAAGACTGAAACATAACGCTGATCCGGACTTTTTTCCCAACCGCGATTCAAAATCAGAAAGAGGTCGCTGCCGGGCTGAATGATCCAACGAAAGCGTGTCTGGAATCCCAATACGCGCGACGAACTGTCGTACTGAACCCGGTTTGCCCATGAGACATTGGGAGAAAAATTGATATCGGCGCGCGCGTCAAAAATCTGCGTGAAAAATTTCCCTTCTTCGAGGTCGACGTCGTTGCGCTCCGCCCTGAATCCAAGCAG
>JAIRVC010000113.1 GCA_031254095.1 Acidobacteriota bacterium | reverse complement strand
GGGCGCGAGAATATCAGCCGCCGATGGGAACCGCTCAGGAAAGCTGCCGTCAAAAAAACCCGCACTGCGGCAAAAAATAAACGCTTCAGGCCACCCGTTATTTAAAAAACCTGAAATGTAAAATATTAACCACCACTTTCCTCTACATACTGTCTTGCCGATGAGAAAATTTCGCGATGTCGGATAAACAGTATTGATGTCAGCGGATTTCGCGGATGCCGAAACGTTTTAGCTTTTCGCTGAGAGTGGTCGGATTGACGTCGAGAAGCTCCGCCGCCTTTTTCTGGTTGCCGCCGGTTTTTTTCAGCGCGGCAAGGATGATTTCCTTTTCGTAAGCGCCTACGCGGTCCCGGAGCGGCAGATCTTCGTATATATCAAGGGATATATCGGAAATTTCGGCATAAGGCAGCGGAGGCTGAAGCAGATTTTTCGGCAGCAGATCCGCGCCAATTACGCCGCCGGGCGCGAGTACAACCGCCCGTTCCATGACATTTTCAAGTTCGCGAACATTGCCCGGCCAACTGTAATCCATAAGGATTTTTAAAGCCGCCGGTTCCAGCGTCAGTTTTTCACGCCGATTTTCCGCGGAAAATTTCCGGATGAAATGTTCGGCCAGCGCCGGAATATCATCCGGCCGCTCGCGCAGCGCGGGAAGCCTGATGACGATAACGTTGAGCCGATAGTAAAGATCTTCCCGGAAAGTCCCCCGGCTCACGCCCAAAGCCAGATCCGTATTTGTCGCGGCGATTATGCGGGCATCCACCTTGATGTTTTCAAGCCCACCCAACCGCCGGAATTCGCGTTCCTGAATGACGCGCAGGAGCCTTGATTGAATTTCAAGGGAAAGCGTGCCGATTTCGTCCAGAAAAATCGTGCCTCCATCCGCGGCTTCAAAAAGCCCTTTCTTCAAACTGGTCGCGCCGGTAAACGCGCCGCGCACATGCCCGAAAAGTTCGCTTTCAAGCAGATCGGAAGGGATATTGCCGCAGTTAATCGCGACGAAAGGCGCGGAGGCACGTCCGCTCGCGGCGTGAATAGCCCTGGCTACCAGCTCTTTTCCCGTGCCGCTTTCGCCCAGCAAAAGGACGGTGCTGCGGCTGGGCGCGACCTGCGCGATAAGATCGAAAACCTGCCTCATCGCCGCGCCCCTGCCGATGATGTTTTCAAAACCGTACCTCTCCCGCAGCGTCGATTTCAGCCGCCGGTTTTCCTCCCGCAACTCGTAATGATCGAAAGCGTTCTTTACGGCCAGCAGAAGTTCTTCATTTTTAAAAGGCTTGGCAATAAAGTTGAAAGCGCCGAGTTTTGTCGCCTGCACGGCTTTGTCGAGAGACGCATAGGCAGTAAGCATAATCGCAACGGGGGGGTGTTCCAGTTTTTGCATCTCTTCCAGCACGTCCAGACCGTCGATGCCCGGAAGCATCAGATCAAGAAGGACGACGCCGTATTCTCTTTCGCGCATCCGCACGAGCGCCTCGCCGCCGGTTTCAACCGTATCTGTTTCCCATGATTCGGAACCCAGCAATACGGAAAGCACCTCCCGCAGGATTGACTCATCATCGACTATTAAAACCCGTCTATCCGCGCTCATAATAAAAGTAGATTAATTCAGCCGTGCGGGGAGTTTCAAGGTAAAGCGCGTCCCTTTCCCGGCGTCGCTCTCCACCAAAATGCCGCCGCCGTGTTCCTGTATGATGCCGTAGGAAACCGCCAGACCTAACCCCGTTCCTTTCCCGATTCCTTTTGTTGTAAAAAACGGATCAAATATCCTTTTCAGGTTTTCTCCCGGAATGCCGCCGCCGGTGTCGTAAATATCAACGACCACCATTGAATCGTCCATGCCGGTCTGGACGCCGAGTTCGCCGCCCGATGGCATCGCGTCGCGCGCGTTCAAAAACAGGTTTACAAAAACCTGCTGAAGCTTTCCGGTGTTGCCGTAAACGGGAGGAAGAGCGTCGTTCAGATCGCGCGCAATCCTTATGCGATTCCGGTCGAATTGATGATCAAGCAGCGACAGGCTGTCGTGAATGATCTGATTTACGTCCACGGCCGTAAACTCGTTTCCGCCAAGGCGCGAAAAACTGAGCAGCCCGCCGACGATCTCCGACGCCCGGAAAGTCTGTTTTTCGATTTTTTCCAGTATCGCCTTGCGCCGTTCATTGTCATCCGCGTCTTTCAACAGGATTTGAGTGTAACTGGAGATGCCGGTAAGCGGCGTATTTATTTCGTGGGCAACGCCCGCGGCAAGGAGACCGATGGATGAAAGCTTTTCCGTCTGCATTAACTGCTCTTCAAGCCGCGTCTTTTCCGTAATGTCATCAATGACCAGCAAGCAACCGGACGCGTCGGCCATGATTCCAAAAAAACCGTCGGAATTTTTCAGCGGCCGCACGTTCAGATTCACGATAAGCGGACGGCCGTTCAGGTTTTTCATGGAAAGTTTAAAAATATTGGCGGGCGCGTCGGCATCCCAGCCCGTCATTCCGGCGGCGTTTCGTATGGAGGCTATTACGCCGACCGACAAAAG
>JAIRVC010000111.1 GCA_031254095.1 Acidobacteriota bacterium | reverse complement strand
TGTAACGGTCTCACCCACAAACAAACGGCGGAGAGAATGAATCTCAAACCCTCCGCCATCAAGTCACACATGATACTAATCTACAAAAAACTCGACGTCTCAAACGGCGTTGATGCCATGATAAAAATCCGTGAGCTGAATGTTTTGAATGAGGAATAAAAGCTATTCTTTAAGGTATATATGATGAGAATACACAGTTCGCGCCTTTTTAATGCGAGTCCAACTATCGGGTCAAAACTGTATTTGAAATACCTATCGTTCTTCCGGATGTCCAGCTATCATATTGATTGATGATTCTCATTACATTTACGCCGGTTACATCTATATCAAACACAATGGGCAAAAAACCTCCCTCTATTTCCGGAGAAGTATAAATCTGAATACCATCTCCCCATACAACAAACCTCTGGGTACTTCTGGGGTCTCTGCCCTCATAACTTAGAAAAAGTGTACCGCTCATTCGGCTGAACTCACCATTTAAAAGATAGTCAGCCGTTGCTACAACACCAGGTTGACTGAAAATAGGATTAATGTATGATGCGGATAAAACATCTTGAGCAAAATCGCCGGTACTCATCTGCATTTCTGATGTTTTTTCCCAATGACTTCCCAGATAGTCCATTTCTGAAAGCCGTACTTGATCATCCTGCGAAACTGGCTGTGATGAAGTGTCGGCGGACGAAGTGATAAAAATTGTATTGGTATCACCGTCCCAACGAACATCTTTTCCAAACGCATCCGCCAATGCCCTAACAGGCAGATATGTCGTACCGTCAACCACAAATGGCTCGACAATATTGCCGTTGCCGTCTCTTGGAGTTATAACCTCACCGTCAACAACAATTTCTATGTTATTAAAATGCGCTGTAAGCGTCCTTTGACCTATAGATGCAAATACGGTTATTCCGCTCATCAAGCAAACGACAACAAACACAATAATCATGCCTTTTAACACGTTTTTTTTACTCATTTTATATTTATCCTCTTTTTATAAATTTTCCTACCTCTGTACCCTTGCCCCTGCGCCTTTCATCAGGCTCTCGACTTCTTTTTGCAAAGCCATTGAGGTATCGCCGGCGGTGGTCATGGCAAGCGCGCCGTGACAGATGCCGTAGTTGAGGGCGGTTTGATAATCTTTGCCGTGCATAAGACCGTAGATTAAGCCGGACGCGAAGCTGTCGCCGCCGCCTACGCGGTCAAGGATTTCAAGGTTTTTAAGTTCCATTCCGGTATAAATATTTCCTTCTGCCCAACAGATTGCAGACCAGTCGTTAATGGTTGCGGTTTGCACCTCGCGCAGAGTGGTTCCGATTACCTTGAAATTGGGGTATGCGGCGGACGCGGCGTTTATCATGGATTTGTAGCCGTCGAGATTCAGCTCGGAAAGGTTTTCACTGTTTCCCGCGATTTCAAGCCCCAAACACGCGGTAAAGTCTTCTTCATTGCCAATCATTACGTCGATGTACTTTGCGATTTCTTTATTTACTTCCTGTGCTTTCGCTTTGCCGCCGATGTCTTTCCAAAGGGACGGGCGATAATTTAAATCATAGCTTATGATTGTGCCGTGCTTTTTCGCAGCTTTCGCGGCTTCCAGCGCAACTTGTGCGGAAGTTTCCGATAACGCGGCAAAAATTCCGCCTGTGTGAAACCAACGCGCACCGCATTCTCCGAAAATATATTCCCAGTCAATATCGCCCTGTTTCAGATTTGCGGCGGCGGTGTTTGCGCGGTCACTGATACCAACCGCACCGCGGACGCCATATCCGCGCTCGGTAAAATTCAAACCGTTTCGCGCATTACGCCCGATTCCGTCATACGGAACCCATTTTACAAAACGGGTATCCACTCCGCCCTGTAAAATAAAATCCTCTATTAAATACCCGATGTCGTTATCCGCAAACGCCGTTACGATTGCAGTGTTTAATTTGAAACATTTACGCAATCCGCGCGCGACATTGTATTCGCCGCCGCCCTCCCACGCACGGAAATTCCGCGCCGTGCGAATCCTGCCCTCACCCGGGTCAAGCCGAAGCATTACCTCCCCAAGCGAAATTTCGTCAAACATACAGCTTTCCTTCGGTTTTACGCTTAACATTTAATATCCTCCAATCCTCTTTCTCATCTGCTCTCTGAAAGTAACATAATTTGCTTCATTCCAAAAACGCTTTCCTTTTATATTGCCGGCTAAAGCATTTAATTCAACGTATTCCAAGTTTTTGCTTTTGAAATACTCCACCATGGTTTTTTCCAACTTAGTCATAACGCCTTTTTTTCTGAAATCCTTTTTTACATAGGCGGCATCAATATAACCGATTTTACCTACTTTAGACATAGGCAGAAAACAATGGGTGATTGAACCGGAAAGGAATCCGATTACGTCGTCATTATTTTTAGCGATGTATATTTTTATGCTGTTTTCCCGAACCGACTGTTCCAAATAATTCAACATAACTTCATCTGATAAGGTATCAAAATTAAAGTAATCATCATTCGTTATTTCTTTCATTTCATATGCCAATAAACTATACAAGCGGGATATTTGCGGCAAATCAAATAACTCCGCTTCCGCATAAACAAGATTGCCCATATATTACTACAGATAATCCAGCAGCATCAGAAGCCCGGGAACAAACGTGCTTGCGACACCATTCAGAATTAAGACATGCGGAGAAAATTTATCAACAGCCTTTATTCCCGCAAGTATGGCAAGGAAACTCTGCGCCCATAACACGCCCCACATAGCCCATAAATACACCATGACCCACAGTACGTCATCAGCCATTATGGAATCCCACGCAAATGTGAAAGAAACAACCGAAGCAAACAAGCTGTATACGCCGAATACTTTCCAGTTTTCGCTTTTCAGCAAAGTATGCGCCGCAATGATTATATAGTTTAACGCGAACATCCACATAGCGGCGGAAAACCCGAAAGTAATATGGTCGGTTGCTTGGGATGTTTGAAAAATCGCGTTAATCGCAATTACAATTCCGACTAAAATGTTTGATATGCCTTTAGCCCTGTCATCCACTTTAAAATAGTAGCTCATTCCGTTTAACGTTAAAGCAAAACCCGCAAACAGTAAATTTACACCTAACATTTACAAACTCCTTTATCTCACAAATTTGCTTAGCAAATTC
>JAIRVC010000332.1 GCA_031254095.1 Acidobacteriota bacterium | reverse complement strand
TTGAAGTGGAAACGCCGGTTTTGCAGGCTGTTGCCGGCGGCGCGCTGGCCCGGCCCTTCACCACGCGGCACAACGCGCTGGACATAGGTCTTTACATGCGCATCGCGCTCGAACTTTATCTAAAACGGCTGATCGTGGGTGGAATTCCCCGCGTTTACGAAATCGGCCGCATATTCCGCAACGAAGGCGTCTCGACGCGCCACAATCCGGAATTTACCATGATCGAGTTTTATCAGGCGTACAGCGACTACAAAGACCTGATGGATCTTTCCGAGGAGATGATTTCAAAGATAGCCGAAGCGGTTACGGGAAGCCGGCAGGTTACGTACGGCGAACATATTCTTGATTTTGACAACTGGCGGCGGCTGACCATGAAGGAAGCCGTTTTAAAATTCTGGCCTGATTCGCTTCCGGCGATCACGGCGGACGATCTGGTCTCTTTCGACCGGTTGAAGGAACTTGCCGGACTGACTCATGCAAAATTTGATCCGGCGGACGGGCCGGGAAAAATTCTTTCAATTATTTTTGAAACAGTGGCCGAAGATCATCTGATTCAGCCGACGATTATTTACGATCATCCTGCGGAGACCTCGCCGCTTTCCAAAAAGAAGGCTGACGATCCGTCAACGGCGGAGCGGTTCGAGCTGTACATCGGCGGCATGGAGATCGCCAACGCATACTCGGAGCTGAACGATCCGGCCGAGCAAAAGGCCCGCTTTGAGGAACAGCTCGCGGCGCGCGGCCGCGGCGACGCGGAAGCGCACGACATGGATCACGACTACATACGGGCGCTCGGCTACGGAATGCCGCCGACGGCGGGCGAGGGAATCGGCATCGACCGGCTGACGATGGTGCTTACAAATTCCCAGTCAATCCGCGACGTAATTCTGTTCCCGCTGCTCCGCCCGGAAACCGCCGTTTATGAAGCTTGAGCTTTTTGTGGCGCTCCGCTATCTGCGTGAAAAGCGCAAGCGGACGATGGTATCCGTAATATCCATACTCGCTGTCGCCGGTATTGCCGCCGGGGTTATGGCGCTGGTGGTTGCGCTGTCGCTCTCGACCGGATTCAGGGAAGACGTGCAGGCCAAAATTCTGGGAGCTACGCCGGCTGTTAATCTTTTTCATGCGGATACGACGCCTATTGTAGATCACGACGCTCTGCTTGAAAAAATCTCCGATAATCCAGGTGTTACCGCAAGCGCTCCGGCAATTCTAAAACAGGTGATCCTTTCAAGCGCCCGCGCCAATCAGGGAGCGGCGCTAAAGGGCGTGTATCCGGAGCGGGAGGCCGCTGTTTCCAATTTTTTCTCCCGCATTATCGAAGAAAATCCGCGCGTGCTTGACGCCCCGCCCCGGTATGTTCCCGCGCTTATGGAAGACGCGCAAACAGGGCAAATTGAGCAAATTTATCAAACTTATGAAGAAGAATACGATGATGATTACGCGCCGCTTCCGCTCGACAATATCCTGATTGGCAATGAAATGGCGCGGACGCTCGGCGTCGCCGCCGGCGATACGATCAAAATTCTTAATCCGATGGGGAGGCTGACGCCGCTCGGCATGACCATATCGGAAAAAACTGTCCGCGTCGCGGGCGTTTTTGAATCCGGCCTCTGGGATATTGACTCGAACTGGGCTTACGTCAACATTGAAACCGCGCGGCGTGTTTTTTCCTTTCCGGAAAATTCCGTGCTCCTTCTGCAATTTAATATCAAAAATCTTGACCGGGCTGCGGAGGTTGCCGATTCTCTGCGGGAAAAGGCCGGGCCTGACTTTGCCGCCACCACATGGATAGATTTAAACAGGCCGCTTTTTTCCGCGCTCAAGCTTGAGAAGATCGCTCTTTTCATTACCATCGGTCTCATAGTTTTTGTAGCCTCGCTAAATATTCTGACCACGCTCATTATGACGGTTCTGGAAAAACAGGGTTCCATCGCTGTGTTTATGGCTATGGGAGCGACGGCGGCGACGATAAGGCGCGTTTTTATGTATCAGGGACTGATTCTGGGAATCGCCGGAACCGTAATAGGCGACATTCTGGGCGTCTCCATAAGCTGGTTTCTCAATCGCTACCAGATCATCAAACTTGAGGCGGAAGTTTACAGCATTCCCTATGTTCCGTTTCATGTGCACGCGAGCGACGTGCTTTTGATTTCCGCGACGGCGATTCTGATCAGCTATCTGGCCACGATCTATCCGTCCCGCGGCGCGGCAAAACTGAATCCGGTCGAGACGCTGCGTTATGAATAGATTTCTTGAGATTCGCGATCTGAAAAAAAGCTACGCGTCCGGCGGCGGGCGGCTGGAGATACTGTCCGGTCTTTCGCTGGAAGCGGACGCGGGAGAAATGATCGGAATCACGGGTGTTTCCGGATCCGGAAAAAGTACTTTATTGCATCTTGTCGGCGGCATGGACAGTCCGGACGCGGGTTCCATAATGATATTGGGGCGGGAAATTACAAAATCCCGCGCCGCGGAGCTTGCCGCTTTCCGCAATAAAACCATCGGTTTTCTTTTCCAGTTTCATCATTTACTGCCGGAGTTTTCGGCTCTTGAAAACGTCATGATGCCGCTGCTTTTGCGTGGAATCACGCCGCATGAAGCCGCCGCGGCGGCTAAAGAACTGCTGAACGAAACCGGCCTTTCTGGTCGCGCGGAACATCGTCCGGGCGAAATGTCCGGCGGCGAACAGCAGAGAACGGCGCTCGCCCGCGCTCTGTCCGGCCGGCCGAGCCTTCTCCTTGCAGACGAACCGACCGGCAACCTCGACCCGCGAACCGGGGAAACGGTCGCGGCGCTCATCCGGTCAATGCACGAAAAACACGGACTTACGTCAATCATCGTCACGCACAGCGAAAAACTTGCCGCTTGCTGCACCCGCGTTCTCCGTCTTGAAAACGGCCTGCTTGTTTAAGGAAACGCGGATTAATTGTCTAAGCGGGCGAATTGCTTCGCGGAGGCTTCAGACAATGCGTGCGCCGCCCACTGATTAAGGCTTTCGCCGGATGCCCTGTAATACCGGAAACGTCTTATGTTCATTTTGCGAATATTGCGATAGAATAACTCGTTTTGACAATTGCACATTTATGACAGGAAAGTTCGATGGCATCCGATGCTGTGTTTTCGACGGAAAAGAAATTTCAACATTACCGGCGTCCTGACGAGCGGCCATTTACCGTCGAGGAACGCGACAAAGTTACGATTCTGGTCGGCGGTCTGACGCGCAAACATGAGCGTTTCATACAGGCGGTTTTTCAGGGAAGCGGTTACAAATGTGAACTCCTTCCGGTTCCGGATCAGGAAGCGTTCTTACTTGGAAAAGAGTTCGGCAACAATGGCCAGTGCAGTCCCGCTTATTTTACCTCGGGCGCGCTGATTCAGTATCTGCGCGAACTGGAAGCCTCAGGAATGTCGCGGCAGGAAATCGTTGACGGATATCTTTATTTTACAGCCGGTTCGTGCGGCCCATGCCGCTTCAGCACCTACGCGGCCGAATACCGGATGGCTCTGCAAAACGCCGGATTTGACGGTTTCCGGGTGCTGCGTTTTCAACAGGATGACGGCATAAAACAGAAAGTCTCCGCGCCAGGGCTGAAATATACTATCGATTTCGCCCTCGGCATGTTGAAAACACTTTTTCTCGGCGACGTTTTCAACGATCTGACTCACGGCATCCGCGCCTATGAGATTAATCCCGGCGAAACAAACCGCGTCATGGAAGAGTGCATGAAAGATCTCTGCGATCATCTCCGGGAATATAAAGCGCCTGAGCTGGTCGATGCCGTTCCTCTGATTTTTAAGCCGATTGTTCGCAGGTGCGACAAGCTGCGCCTTATCGGCAGCGTTTTTTTCAAGATGCACACACATCTCAAAGGAAAGGAATTTAGAGACGCGCTGGCACGCTGCCGCAAACGCGTAGACGGTATCGCCATAGACAGAACCAAACTCAAGCCTGTGGTCAAGATTGTCGGTGAATTCTGGGCGCAGACCACGGAGAGCGGCGGAAACTACAAGATGTTTGAATTTCTGGAAAAGGAGGGAGCTCATGTGCAGCCGGAGGCTATCGGCACATGGCTTACCTACCTTATGGCGCACGCGAGGATGCAACTTTATCCAAAGCGGGGCATGAACGCGAACTGCGAGGAGCCCGGCCGGTTGGCTTTCGGACAGAAGTTTCGCAACGAGATTGCTTTCCAGAAAAAACGCCTGATGCTGTCATTCGGCGAATGGTTTTACACCCGGCTTTATCACCGTATAGTCAAGGAGATGGGCGGAATCGCGCACACGCTGGTTCCGCAGGAAGAGCTTGCGGAGCTTGCCCAGCCGTTTTTCAAGCCTCTGGCGCGCGGCGGCGAAGGTTATCTTGAGGTTGGGAAAAATATTTATTACCACTCCCGAAAGCTTACCCACATGGTGCTTGGGTTGAAACCTTTCGGCTGCCTCCCGTCCTCGCAGTCCGACGGCGTGCAGTCGGCGGTTATTGGCAGGCATAAAGACATAATCTATCTACCGATCGAAACTTCAGGCGAGGGAGAGGTCAATGCTCACAGCCGCGTACAGATGGCGCTTGGCGAGGCCAAAGCCAAAGCCAAGGCGGAATTTCAAACCACGCTCGCGAGTACCGGAAAAACGCTTGAACAGATTCGCGCCTTTGCGTCGGTACATCCTGAACTGAACCAGCCTATGTACAAGACGCCGCATTATCCCGGCGTTGCCGGCACCGCCGCCAATTTCATACTCCATGTCAACGAACTGATGGGCGAGAGTTAAGCCAAGCCGCCTCGCGGTGATCAGTGGTCAGATTTTTCTGACCACTGATTACTTACCACTAAAAGGATTACTGATTTTTCGCTATGTCTTCGGGCGTGGCGTCTTTGGCGCAACGACAGCCGAAATTAAACAGCGAAGACGGCGGTTGCGCGAAACGAAGCCACAGGCTTCCGGCTTTGCCTCGATAGGTTGGTGAAAGCCCGCGGACTACGCGCAGCGTCTCGCCGAATTTGGAATCCGCCACGCCTTTTGGATAGGATTTGTACCAGGAGCTTGTCCATTCCTGGACATTACCCAGCATGTCATGAACGCCGAAGGGGCTTACGTCGTCAAAACGTCCGATATCCATAGCATCGCGGCCGGCTTCGTTGGTGTTGGCGCGGCCGGCTTCCCACTCATTTCCCCACGGATACTTGTTTCCGTTCGGGCCGCGGGCCGCGTATTCCCATTCCTGTTCAGTTGGAAGCCGTTTTCCCTTTGACTTGCAATATTCCTCGGCGTCTTTCCATGTTATATAGACGACGGGAACGTTCAGCCGCTCTATCGTAGCGAAGATCCGCCAGTCGGATCCTTTTGCCGCGCCTTCTCCCGTATATCCTTTTTCTATCGAAAAATTCATAAATTCTTCGTTGGTGACTTCATACTTGTCAATCCAGAAAGCGGGAAGATTCACCTTGTGTTCGGGAAACGCATTTGCATCCTCGTTCGATTTATTGTTCGAACCCATAATAAACTCGCCAGCGGGTATAAGCACCATTTCGCCCGGGGTAACCTCGTTCAAAACCGGCTCTTCCCATCCTGCATCCTCAACCTCTTCAACTTCTTCCTTTGCCCCGCACGAAATCAGACAACACATGACGCTCAGGGCGAGCGTCGCAAACAGAACCTTTTTCAACATGATCCTTCTCCTCTGATAAAATAAGCGCTTAACCCTGCTCCAAACGGGGAAGATACCATACATCTTTTTTATTTTCATTCAGAATCACGACGAAAAGGAAGAAAATCCAGATAACAGCGATGCCGCTTCAGAAACTGCATTATCGGGGCGTATCGGCTTTTCGGTATGCGCAAACGGGCGAAAGCATTCTTGTAAACCCCCGATGAATCTGAAAGCGCCCTCTGAATTACGCCGCACACCACGGACGCGTCAAGGCGGCGATCAAGGTACGGCTTTTTAACCAGGTCCTCAAATCCTCCTTCCCCCGCCAGGATTCTGCTATACAGGTTGTCGGCGGCGGAATTCAACGCCGCCCCCGCCGTATTTTGAATACGCACCTCAGGCGGCAGCGCCCGGGCTTCGATAACATGGCCGGGAGAATAATAATACGCGGACGCGACAATATTTTTTAATTCACGGATATTGCCGGGATATGAATATTGCCTCAGCAATTCCAAGGCTTCCGGAGAGAACCGGCGGACTTCCCCTTTTTCCTGATCAAATATGCCTTGAAGAAAACGTTCGATCAGAAGCGGAATATCTTCCGCCCGTTCCCGCAATGAGGGAAGGTGAATTTCCACGGCTCTCAGACGGAAAAAAAGGTCATGGCAAAAATGCCCGTTTTTTATCTCTTCCGGAAGATCCTTATTGGTAGCCGCAACCACGCGTATTTCAATTTTTCGCGAAAGCGTATCTCCAATACGCCGGACTTCGCGTTCCTGCAGCACGCGTAAAAGTTTTACCTGCATACGCGTCGGCATATTGGAGATTTCATCAAGGAAAAGAACCCCTCCGGACGCAGCCTCAAACAATCCGGAGCGGTCCTCCGTCGCGCCGGTAAACGCCCCTCTGCGGCAACCGAACAGTTCGGCTTCGGCAACGCCGTCGGCGAGCGCCCCGCAATCCACCGGAATGAATTTTCCATTCCGTTTCCGGTCGCCGTCGCTGATCGCGCGGGCGACAAGTTCCTTGCCGCAACCGCTTTCGCCGGTGATAAGAACATCAAGCGGAGAAGCCGCCACAAGACGGATACGGTCTTTTAGAAGCCTTGTCGCGGAACCGGCGCCGATGATTTCCGGAAAAGGATCAGACGTTTCCACGAAACCGGATTTCGTGTCCGCCTGCGCGAGCTTGCGCCGCGCCAGAATATCGTCAACGGCAAGAGCGGTCAGGCTGCAGAAAGCCTTCGCCAGATCAATCTCAGCTTCGCCGATATTTTTAACCGGTTTGAGACAATCTCCGTAAAACACCCCGATTGTGCGCTCCGGAGTTTTCAACGGGAGGCACAACAGTTTTCCGGGCAAATCAGCGAAACCGTCTTTTATGATTCGCGGATCTCCGCTCGCGTTGGCGCTGACAAGCGGTCTGCCTTCCTTGAGAATCGATTCCAGCACCACGCGTGAAACATCCTCCGCGAAAATCTCACATCCTTTTTTCGCGTCACGCCCGCCTATCTGTTCCAGTTTATCCGCCGTCTCATTCCACAGGAAAATCATCCCACGCCTGACGGCGATTGCCGAAAGCGCGAGATCAAGGAGTCCATCCAGCAATGGCCTGATTTCCCTGACGGAATTCACAATTGCGATCATTCGCATAAGGATTTCGGCGTTGGCGCTTTTGGGGCATTTCACCACGTGAACATTACGGCAAGGCGGTTGTCCGGTTTCAATCAGGCGCGCCAGTTTCATTCTGACCCGGCCGCGTTCGAAAACTCCGCGAAACGAATCCAGCATGTCTGGAGGCGTCCGTTCTTCCAGTTTTACCAGGGTTTCGTACGCCTGCCGCGCGCAATGGAGACACAATTCGTAATTTTTGTAAAACTGATACATAAAGCTCAATTCGGCAAGCGCTCTCCACCGGCATTCCATGGAGCATGACGCGTCCGCCAGATTGAGACACGCGGTGAGCGAACAAATCGCCCTGTCGGCGTCGCGAAGATCGGTAAAAGCGGGCGCGTTCGTGAAAGACGCGCGCCGCAAAGGCGAAAGGCTTATTCCCAGCATCAGATATGCGCGGCACTGCAATGACGCGGACCGCATTCCCGTTGACAGGCGCAGCGCGTTTCTGGCGCATGATTCAGCTTCCGCCGCCCTGTTCAGCCTGATCAGAATTTCGCAGATATGCAGTTTTATGAGACACCGCTGATACGGCCACCGTTTTCGGGCAACGCGGTTTTCCAGAATCCACAGCCGTTCCAAAGCTCCCGGATCCGCGTCGCGCTCGAAAAGGATGCGCTCGCCCAGCGCTTCCGCAAGTTCATACTCGTAAAGCGCGGCATCCTCGCTTTCCTTTTCGCGGAGTTTCCGGATATCGTCCAGCGCGTTTGCAAAATCACCCAGGCTGAAATTGAGTTTCGCCGATACATAATCGACGCATCTCGCGGTAAAAACTGAAAGAGTCTGTTTTTCACCGCTTTCCAGCGCCTTCAGTATCCGGCGCGTTTCACTGTAATTGCACGCCGCCAGATTTATGTCGGCGGCGACAGCGTCGCACGCGCGGTAAATTGCCGGATTATTCGATTCTTTTGCCGCCGCGTAGGCGTGATTCAGTATCGCAAACGACTTCTGAATCTGCCCTATATGGCACAGGCATTCGGCGAGATTTCCGTACGCCTGTACGCGCGGCGCCACATAACGGCTTTTTTCGCTCAGCGCCAATGTGCGCAGGTGCAGCCTGAGCGCCGCCGCGAACCTGCCGCGCCTCATGTGCGCAAGGCCCAGCGAGGACAGCACGGAGCATTTTTGTATGTGTTCGTCTGAATGTCCCAGAACGGCAATCGCCTTTTCGCCGGCGTCGGCGGCTTTTTTAAATTCGCAGACGGCGCAATAGAGAATAGCGTACAGATTCTGAATGCTCCCGAACTGAATCGGAGAATTTCTGTCCGGACATGCCTCCATAGCCCGGTCAAGGCATAGAAGGGCATCCCGCGCGTGAAAGCGCATAGCCGCGCTGAAAGCCAGCTCGGTCCACAGCATGGTTTCCGTATCCCGCCCTGCGGAAGAATCTTTCAGCAGCGCTCTAAGCCCGGCGTGACAGCTCTGTTCCTGCCCGTCCCGGTCGCCGGCATGGCGATACGCCGTCGCCAGGCACAGATATAGACGTGCTTTCAGTTCCGGTTCAATGCCGGCGCGTGAACGAAGCGCCGAATGGATCAACCGGATGGCCTGGCCCGCTTTGCCCAGCGCGAACATTGAATCGCAGGCCGGAATCATTGCCTGGAAAATTTCTTTCGTCATCAGTCTGTTTTTGTATTTAAAAGCGTATTCGAAACAACGCAGAGCGTTCTCATGGGCAAATACGGCCTGAAAACTTGTGATAGCCGTCAGGGCGCAGCGAATGGATCGTTCGTCCGGCGGGCTTTCGATATAATGCAGCGCCGCTTCGTACAGGCGGTCTTTTCCGGCTTCTTTTTCCAGCAGCTCGGCGATTTCCCTGTACATTTTCCGCTTTCGTTCCGGCGGAATCATTTCCTTTGCGATTTCGGCAATCAATTCATTGCCGGGGGCGAACGCTTCTTTATCCGCCGACGATTCCACGCGCAGCAGGCGGCATCTATTCAGCTCCGCAAGCGAAGCGTCATTTGCCGCGCCGTCCGAGGCTGTCAGAAGTTCCGTATATCTCCGGGGAACCGGCCGGGTAAACAACGAAAGCCATTTCAGCGTTTCCATGGCCGTGGGCGAAAGCCGCGCAAGGCGTTTTTCGATAATCGCGCCGATGCCATCGGGGACGCCGGGTTTTGCAGGAAGATGCGGCGTGAATTCCCAGCCTCCTGATTGATTCCGCAAAATCCCGCGTTCCGCCAGATAGTCCAGCATTTCCCTGAGAAAAAGCGGATTCCCGCCGATGGCGCGGAACATCCAGTCGCGCAGATGTTCCTGATGTTTGTGTATGCCTGTCAATCCCGCGATCATTTGCAGGACGCCTTTTTTCGTCAGCGGATTGAGCGAGACGACTTCTCCGCGCTCTGCGCGCCGCACGCCGCCGACCACCCCGCGAATGGCGTCTCCGGGTGTTTCCTCCGGGCGAAAACCGGCGCATATAAGAATCGGATGCGTCATGATATCCGCGCAGAGATATTCCAGAACGGCGCACGCCTCGCTTGAAGCCCAATGAACATCATGCAAAAGCAAAACGGTTGGACGGCCGGACAAGCGTCTTACAAGCTCACGAGTCAGGCGGTCGTGAAACCATCCGGACATGGAAAAATCGGATTCCGCAACGAGTGAAACGTCCTCGAAAAATGATCCGTCCGCAAAGCCTTCCGGCTTTGCCGGTAAGCCGGAAATACCGGCCGCATTATCGGAAACTTGCAGGGATGGCGACCGCGCCGCCATGTCTTTTGCAATCGGCTCGAACACGTCCGTTTTTCCAAGTATCCGCATGAAAGGAGCATATGGAGATTCTTCCCTGGCGGAACAGGCGCATTGTACGACTCTCCAACCATTTACCAGCGCCCACCCGCGCAGTTCTTCCATAAAGCGCGTCTTGCCTGAACCGGTTTCGCCGGCGATAAAAACCGTCCGCCCACGGCCGCTTTCCTTAACGCGCTCGGCGCGTTCCCGCAGCAGGCGCATTTCTTTTTCCCGCTCAATAAACGGCGCGGCTGAAAAACGCCCGGCTTTTTCTTCGGGCAAATCAAAACCGCGGCGGATTTGCGGCGGCATAAGCGACAAAGCTTCCTCGACAGACCGCACGCGTTTTTCCGGGTTTTTTTCCAGAAGCCGCTTCAGCAGCGGCATAACGCTTTCTCCGCCATCTAGGCATTCCACGGGATCAAGATCAATGTTTCCCTGGATTTGTTTCTGGACTACGAAATCCGGATCGCCGTCCTCAAACGGCAGCCGGCGGGTCAGCGATTGATACAGCAGTACGCCGATAGCGTAAAAATCCGTTTCTTTGCTTTCGCGTCCTTCCAGGAGAAGTTCGGGCGCCGCATAGCAGACCGACTCACGGCTGTGAAAATCACCGGTTCGGTTCAAGCGGCATGACAGGCTGAAATCACGCAGAAACGGAATCACGCGCCCTTTGGAATTTTCGAACAGCAAAACGCTTTCAGGTTTAAGATTTCCATGAATCAATCCGCGCGCGTGCGGGTATCGCAGAATGTGGAGGATTTCCGAGAACAGCGTTAAAACGACAGGCAGTTCGCTGTTTTCAGTTCCCGAATAAAAATCAGGACCTTCGGCGCGCCTGGAGACCAGAAACAATTCGCCGGTTTCCGCCAGAATTCCGAAATCAACGATGTTTTCGATTCCTGGATGCCGTAGTTTTTGCAGCAGTACGATTCGACGGCCGAGATCTTCGTGATTTTCGTGAGCATCCGGGGCGGGAGTAATACGGATGACAAGATCGTGATTCCCCTCGACAAAATCACGGCAGGCGTAAACATCGCCGGAAGAGGCGCGCCTTAACAATTGGCCGATACGATAACGTTTACCGGCCGCCCGTCCATCCATGGACCGTTTTTGAGCGGAACTCATAGCTTCTCTCCCGCGCCGTTGCGCTTCCCTGCGCAAGCGTTCGCGTTCGCTATCATTGAGCAACACCCGGAACGCGGAAGACGCATCCCCCGTTGTCCGGGATGAGCGTTCTGCTGAGATAAACTTCGAGTCAATTGCAGCAAAACCTCTGTGAACGCCGATGCCCTCGCCTGCAAGTATTGAAAATGTGGGCGGGATACCCGCGTTCCCGGCAAAAAGCCTGAAGGTCTGCAATTACCTCAGTAGAATTTAAATTGAATTATATAAAACCCGTTTTAGGCGCGCAACAGATTTCCAATATTTTGCAAAAAAACAGGAGGTTTTGCCGTGCGGTTGCGTAATAAAAACGAAGTGCCGGACATGAATTTTGGGAAGCGTTGATTAAACGGCGATGCGGATACAATAGCTACCGCCGCCTTCGGCTGGAAGTTTCTCCAACCGGGGCGGCGGCTTACACAAATAAACTTGGTCCCTGTTCAGTGTAAAAACAGGGGGAAATTATGGTTATTTCTTCTTCTTCTTCTCGGGAACAACGGCATCTTTGCAGGCTTTGGCCACGCGAAATTTCACAACGGTCTTCGCCGGGATCTTGATTGCGGCGCCGGTCTGAGGGTTCCTGCCCATGCGGGCCTTGCGTTGCGATTTTACCAGTTTGCCGATTCCGGGAATGACAAACTGACCGTTTTTCTTGGTTTCGGTCACCGCGGTGGTCGAAATGATCTCAAGAATATTGTTGGCGCTTGCTTTGGTAATACCAGCTTTCTCAGCGACCAATGTAACCAGCTGAGCCTTTGTCATCACTTTTCCAGCCATTAAACTCCTCCCATATTTTCTGACAGTTTGGATACATATAAACGTACTGCGCAAATTTTGCGTAAATTATTGAAAAAAGCAACAAAAGATTTACAAAAAACCCATTATTTATTGTCGTTCAAGCGTTTTTTTATCGTTTTCCGTCAATTTTTGGCATTTTTGTCGTGAAGGAGCGGCGAAATCGCCGTATAAATACCCGGGTGAAATATCATGTAATCAATTTTTAGAGAAACGCTGGTTTTATTGGAGCCAACGGCCGGACTTGAACCGGCGACCTACTGATTACGAAGACGTTAATCAACAAGTTCATTCTTTATCAAAACCCGTAAATTCTTTAAATATGCCACTTGGCGAGACCTCGCGCAACGGGTCGTAACCGAGTGAGCCGTTTTTCTTTGCCGTTATGGCACCAGTACGGCACCAAGGAAATTTGATATGCCAACAAGACTCTTGCGAGAGAGTATTTGTACAAGCGATTCCATTGACGGGTTGTCGTGGTTTGAAGAGGTATTTTTTTACAGGCTGATAACAATCTGTGACGATTATGGCAGATATGATGCGCGGCCAAGGGTGCTGAAATCTGTATTATTCCCCCTGAAAGATGGCGTTTCTTTAACGCAAATCAACCAAACTCTTAATAGTTTATCGACGGCAGGCATGGTACAGGTGTACACGTATGACCAAAAACCGTTCCTGCAATTGGTCAACTGGGAGAAATTTCAGAATGTGCGGAATCATAAGAGCAAGTTCCCCGAACCCCCAGCAATATCAAGCGATTGCACGGATTCTCCTGCAGTTGAATACAATTGCATACAAATGTGCCCGTAATCCAATCCAAATCCGAATCCAAACACATCCGGCTTGCCGCCGGATTATGGGCGGGTTGGCGAGGATGGCTTGTTTGAAATTTTTTGGAAAGCATATCCGCGAAAGGAGGCTCCGAAGGTCGCCAAGATTGCGTTTGAGAAGCTGAAACCCGATAAAAACCTGCTCTCTGTGATGCTTAACCCGGAATTCCCGGCTTTTTTCTCACCACGCGGTACTTGGCGGGCTTGAGGGGATTTGCGT
>JAIRVC010000252.1 GCA_031254095.1 Acidobacteriota bacterium | reverse complement strand
AAGGCGTAAAGCCAGGCGCAATTCCGCGTATGACTTTCCCGACGGCCGCATTCTGAGCGGCGATTATATTAAAGACGCCTCTCTCTCCGATGTAACGCTGGTGTTTTTATAGTGTTTTTCCAGGAATGGTCTTGCCCATAACTGATTCCGGAAGTTATTCCAAAGATGGTTCGCGGCGGATTTTTCTAACCACTGACCACTGGCCGCCGCAAGGCGGCTTGCTGCCAGGGAAATGCCGGTTTAATCAGCGTTTTCCTGAATCCGTCCGGACGCAAATGGCGTCGATGCGGAATCCGTCAGTTTTTTCGATGGTAAAAACAAGATTCTCGTAATGAACGATTTCGCCTTCCCTGAGAAGGCGTCCCGTCAGCGATTCGAGAAATCCCGCGATGGTGGCATATTCGGGCGCTTCAGGAATCTTGTCGCTGAAAGAACGGTTAAAATCGCGTATCGGCAGATTGCCCGCGATGGAATAAGTGTCGTGATCGATTTTGCGCACCGATTCGTATTCAGCGTCATATTCGTCGCGAATCTCTCCGACTATTTCTTCAAGAAGATCTTCAAGCGTAACTATGCCCGCCACGCCGCCGAATTCGTCCACAACAACCGCCATGTGCAGACGCATCGCCTGCAAGCGCCGCAGAACGACGTCAAGGCGCGCGCTGTCGGGAACGAAATGTACCGGCCTGAGCAGCGCGTGGATATTGATGTCCGCGTCTTTTTGAGGAAGATATTGCAAAAGGTCTTTAACATGTAGAATGCCGAGCAGGTTATCAAAATCCTTGCCATAGACCGGAACACGGGAGTAGTTCGTTTTACCGATGACGTCCAGAATGTCCGCAAGATCGTCTTTTATGCCTATTGCGGTAACTTCCCCGCGCGGAATCATCACCTCGCGTATCTGGGTTGTGTCGATTTCAAAAACATTGTGAAGCATATGCTTCTTCATGCTCGGCACGCTAGCCTCGCCGGCGCCGGCGATCATGGCCTTGATCTCTTCCTGGCTTAAACTGTGCGGAAACGAGCTTGCAACGGCTTTGAGCCCCGCCAGCCGAACCAGACCGTTTGCCAACAAGGTCGCAAATCCGGCAAACGGTGAAAGCACAACGATGAAAAAGCGCATCGGAGGCAGGAACCTGCGCGATAGTTGTTCCGGATGCGCCGCGGCGATGATTTTCGGCGTCAGCTCGCAAAAAATCAAAATAACGAAGGAAAAACAGAGGGATCCCGCAAGACCCGCGATTTCTTTATGTTCCGGCGCTGCGTAAGAGAAAATAAGCGAAGTGACAAGCCCTGCGGCCATGATTTCGGCCACGTTAACGCCAAAAAGGGCGACGCCGAGCAGCCGATCCGGATTGGAGGCAATCCGGTAAATTGCGCCGGCTTTACGGTCGCCGGCTTCTTCCTGATATTTAAGGCGCTGTCTGCTGACCGTAATGTAAGCGGTTTCGGCGGCCGAGAAAAACGCCGAAAAGATGATTAAAAAAACCAGTAGGGCAAAATAGAGAATTAAATGTGACAATTTTTAATCGGAAGCCTTCACGGAACGCAAATAAGCTTCGGATAGCATACGATCAATTTGTTCTTCAACGGACTTCTCATTCAGTCCGCGCACTGTGGCTACTTCACTGATGATGAGCTGCTTTGCGCGGTCCAGCATCCTTTTTTCACGAAATGAAAGGCTTTTTTTATGGCTGAGGTAGACAAGATTTTTCAGGACTTCAGCGACATGGAATATGGATCCCGTGCGCATTTTTTCGGAATGATCCTTAAAACGTCCCTTCCAGTCGGCCTCAGGTTCAAAAAAGTCTTCCTTTAGCAGATTAAAAAGCCCTTCCACCTCGCTCTTTTTTATGATGCGGCGCAGACCGACGCTTTTTGTATTTGCCTTTGGAACCATGACCAGAGAAGCGTTGGCATGGATTCGGAGCATGTAAAATTCCTCCGACGCCCCGTTGACGCTTTTGCTGCTGACTTCTTCGATGATGCCAATGCCATGATTTGGATAAACGACTTTTTCTCCAATGCGAAAATCCATACTGCCTCCGAAAATATTATATTATATATAACAAATATTCTAATTTCGATCAAATAACGAGGCAGTTCCATCAGGGTTGGCATATTAAAAAATATAAGTTTACAAAACTCCCGCCGTGAGGACTGCTCGCTCATTATGCAAAACTCGCTTCCGGTGGGCGGTCAACACTTTCCGGGCAGGCTCGCCCTGCAAGGCGCTTTAAGAAGGTTTTTAGAATTGTCGGCCAGCTCTTTGCAACTGTTTCCGGCAATCAAAAATCATTCATCAAAAATTAAAAAAATCTTCGTTCATTTTCATGGGTCGGCAGTTAGATATAGCAGGTGCGGCTCGTTATGCCGCGCCTGCCGTTTTAACAACCGGAGAAATAATCTATGTCCGAATCTATTCTGCCGCCTAAAAGCAATACCGTTTTTCAACTCCTGTTCGGAGACCAGCGCAATATCGAATTACTTGCCGATTTCCTCAAAGCCGTACTCGATATTCCTAAAGACGAGTATAAAGACATCGTCATCGTTAATCCCTATCTGCCGCGCGAATATCCAGATAAAAAGCTCGGTATCGTCGATCTCCGCGTTACCACCCGGTCAGGACAGATCTCGTAAATAATCTCAAGGAATAAAATTTGTCGTAAAATTTTCGTTATTACTTAAATAAGGCGAGATTTTTTCTTTCTAAATCAAATATAGTGGTATATTGAAACTACTACTGTTTTGAAATCAAGAGGTTTGAAAATGTTTCAGTATACTGG
>JAIRVC010000282.1 GCA_031254095.1 Acidobacteriota bacterium | reverse complement strand
AAGCCTTGATTTTGGAGTTTTTAGAGGTTCCCATGAATATGTAATTGTTACGGTACAAGCAACTGGATTGCGCCCAGGCTGTCGAGTCCGGTTTTTAGAATGGGCAGCGGGCCGCGAATCAGAAGTATCTCGCCGTCCGGAAAAAACCAGGCGGCCGCCGCTTTCCTGACCGTTTCGGCGTTGCTGCGCCGCACGCGCTCAAAAAACAGGCTTATATAATTGCTGCCCAGCCGGTAAAGCTCGGCGTCAAGCAGAATATTGCACAAACCGTCCGGGGTTCCGAGTTTACCGTTAAATTCATCCATCATCTTTTGCCGCGCGGACGCAATCTCTTCATCCGTCGCGGATGCCTGCTTCATTTCCTCGACAACCGACAGCACATCGCGAATCTGGTCAAGCGCCTCGTCCGCCGCCGCCTGTCCCTGGATATAAAACGGGCTGGCAAGACGCCTGCCTTCAGTGGCGACGGTCAAAAGCGATGTCGGCAGAAGTTTGTTGATCCTGTCCTCAAGAACACGGGCGGCTAAAATCGCGCTTGTGTAGTCCGGCTCCTCGTGACGCGGAAACATCCCGCCGAGAATAAACTGCGCGGCCGGCGATTCCCGGTCGTTTTCAACGTAAATTTCCCGGCCAGAAGGATTTCGCGGACGGGAAAACGTGAACGGAATTTCATCGTTTCTTACCCAGACGCCCCAGGTGCGGGCGATTTGCCGGTGCGCCGCCGCCGGTTCGATATTGCCCACGATTACAAGCGCCGCCTGATTCGGTGAAAAAAACCGGCGATAAAAATAACGGACATCTCCCGGGGTAATAGCGCTTACGCTTTCGGGAGTTCCCTCCAGCGGCCGGCCGTAAGTGGTTCCCTGAAAAAGCACGTCTTCAAACTGATTATGAACGCGCCGGCGAGGATCGGGCGGTTTTTGCAGATCGTCAAGTATAGACTGTTTTATCACGTCAAAGTCGGCTTCTTCAAAACGCGCCTCGCCTGCGATTTGATACAGGAGCAAAAGCGCGCGCTCAAAACCGGCGGAGCGGCCGCGCAGCAAAATACGTATTCCGTCCCGGTCGCAGCGTATATCAATCGAAGCGCCAAGCCGTTCAAGTTCCGCCAGAATGTCCTGTTCGGAGCGGTCGGCGGTTGACTTCATCAGCATCCGGACAACGAGGTTGGTGAGGCCGCCCTTTTCTTCAGGATCGAAAGCCGCGCCGTAACGTATAACCAGGCCCATCGTCATGGAATCCCCGAATTGCCGCGTTTGCGCAACCGTAACCTGCAAGTCGTTCAGCAGGCGCCGGCTGTTGATATCCGGAATCCGGTCTTGCGCCGCCAGGGCAGACGCGCCCGCGCAAACCAGCACGACAAGGGTTAAAATCTTTTTGAATATCCGTTTATTTTTCATGTCGTTAATTCCAGAAATAATCCCATTGGTTTCCACCATCCTAAATTACCGCAACTTCTTTTTGAGACTGTTGATTTTCGCCTTAAAGCCCTTATTTTTGGTCGAATCGGGATTTTTCTCAATCACGGCTTCGAGCGTCTGTATGGCTTTGGTCAACTCCCCGTTTCCTTCATAAGCGCGGGCAAGGGCTTCATGAGCCGGTATGGAGTTTTCCTGCCAGGCTATTGCTTCGATATAACGGCTTATGGCCGCCTTATAATTCCGCTTTTTGAAGTAGGTATTGCCGACGTTGAGATTTTCTTTCGATCGCCCGGGATCGGGTTCTTTGGGCTGCTCGGGTTCCGGCTCTTTTCCCTCGGCGATGTCGGTATCGCGGATAAGCACAGGTTTTCTTGCGGTCTGCAGGATGTCCTCCTGCGCCGCCGCCGCCGAAAACGTCAGGAATACGGCAATAAAGGCTGCCGCAAACCGTTGGAAATAAACAGTCTTCCGTAGCTTCACCGGTCGGAGTTTTAGCAAATTCATAATCCGCAAATTCATAATCCGCTAAATTTAACGGATAATTTCCCCATTGTCAAAACAGCTGCGTAAGACTACAATTTTACCAATCCGGTTCAATTTGATCAGGCAAAAGCCCTTTGGTTCAGGGAAATGCAGTGTTCTTCCGGAAGTAAGCGCTAATAGTTTTATATGTAAACTGTGTGTGGAGAACTGATTATGGTAAATAGAAAACTCATACGTCCGAGTTTGTCCGAGATCAAGGATCAGATGCCCCGTTACGGTTCCGCGCCGAGAAAGCGCGTTCCTCCCGAGGTGACAAACGCGGAGAACTACTATTATATAAAGCAAATGGCCGCCAAAACTCCCATGGTCGTCAAACTTACAGACGGCGAGGAAATTCGCGGCGTTATAGAATGGTACGACAAAAATTGCATCAAGGTACACCGCTCAGACGGGCCGAACCTGCTTATCCCAAAGCATGTAATCAAATATATCTACAAGCAGAACGAAGACCTGGAACCCGACGAAGTGGATTTTGAATATTCGCGGCAGAACGCGCGGGATTTTCCAAATGCCGAGTAAGCAGAAATGATTATTTCGCGGCTTGGCGTCACTACCGGCGATCCGGCCGGCATCGGTCCCGAAATATCGCTGCTTTCAGCCGCGGAAGCGGAATTTTCGGAAAATTGTCTGATTCTTTTCGGCAGCTACAACCTGTTGCGCGACCGCGCGGCGGCGATGAAGCTGCCGTTTCGGTTTGAGCGCGTCACTTTTGATGAATTGCTGTCGGGACGCCCCCTGCCTGAACGAAGCATATTGGATGTTCCGGCGGGCGAAATCGCGGCCGGAACAGGATCAAAAGCCTCGGGCGAAGCGGCGGCGCAAAACATTCTGAAATGCGTGGAAGCCTGTCTCCGCGGCGCGCTCGACGCTGTCGTGACGGCGCCGATCAATAAGAAATATTTTCAGGCGGCGGGCTATCATTTTCCCGGACACACGGAATTTCTGGCGCATCTTGTTCAAACATTCTCCCGAACGCCGGATAAAACGCCTGAAATCGCCATGGCTTTTCTCGCCGACCGGCTGAAAGTCGTTCTTGCCACGATTCACGATTCAATGCGGACGGTTGTAGACGCGATCTCGCCCGAACTGATTTTTCGCAAACTTTCCATTATTCTGACGGAATTTCCGAAACTTGGGCTTCCCTGCGGGCGTGTCGCGGTAGCGGGACTTAATCCTCACGCCGGCGAGGACGGATTGATGGGTTATGAAGAACTGACAAATATACTTCCCGGAATTATCGAAGCCCGCAGGAATTTTCCAAAAAGCGTGATTGAAGGGCCGCTGCCGGGCGACACGCTTTTTTATCGGGCATATCGCGGCGAATTTGACGTCGTCCTTGCCATGTATCACGACCAGGGGTTGGCGCCCGTCAAGCTTATCGGATTTGGCGAGTCGGTAAACGTAACGCTCGGCCTTCCCGTCATACGCACATCCGTTGACCACGGCACGGCTTATGAACTGGCCGGAAAAGGAACCGCCCGGCATGAAAGCATGAACTCGGCCATACGCTGGGCGCTGCGTCTGATTGAGGGACGCCGGGCGGCGGCGTCAACCGGGTTTTGAACCACGAATGGAGACTGAGGAGGTAATGGTAATTGCAAAACCTGTCAGATTGCGCCCCTTCAGGGCTTGGATTATTCGGGCATCTGTTTCGCAGGGCTTTGCCCCGCGCTATTGATCAAAGGCTTTCAGCCTTTATTTATGCGTATTTCAGGGCTGAAAGCCCGTAATAA
>JAIRVC010000249.1 GCA_031254095.1 Acidobacteriota bacterium | reverse complement strand
TGGTATGCGGGATATGTCAACGATTGAGACGCCGCCCAAGAACCGTCTGGCGATTCAAACATCGGTCATGAAATACAGCCCCGATGTTGTCCGTTCCGCGATTGAGATGGAACTGGCGCGCGGCGGGCAGGTTTACTACCTTCACAACCGCGTGGAAACCATCTATTCCATCGCGGCGCGGGTGCAGCAGCTTGTTCCGCAGGCGCGTGTCGGCGTCGCGCACGGCCAGATGCGCGAGAACGAGCTTGAAAAAGTCATGCTGAAATTCGTCCAGAATGAACTGGACGTACTGGTTGCCACGACCATCATCGAAAACGGCCTCGACATTCCAAGGGCGAATACGCTGATTGTGGACCGCGCGGATCTTTACGGCCTGTCGCAGCTTTATCAGCTGCGCGGGCGGGTGGGCCGCAGCGACAGGCGCGCGTATGCCTATCTGATGATTCCGACGGAGGAAGCGCTTTCGGAAGTCGCGCGCAAGCGCCTCGGCGCCATCCGCGAATTCAGCGACCTCGGCATGGGTTTTCGCGTGGCGGCTCTTGACCTTGAGATACGCGGCGCAGGAAATCTGCTCGGCGGCGAGCAGCATGGACACATCGAGGCGGTTGGTTTTGATCTTTATTGCAGCCTCCTTGAGCGCACTGTTGAGGAACTGCGCGGCGAAGCTCCCGAAGAGGAAATTTCGTCAAGCATCAATCTCAGCCTCGATATACGCATTCCGGAAGACTACATCTCCGACGCCGGGCAGCGCCTGCGCGTGTATAAGCGCGTTTCATCGGCCGTCGGCGCGGATGAGCTTGACGCCATGCGTCAGGAAATCACGGATCGCTTCGGCAAATATCCCGAGCCGGTTGAAAACCTGTTCCGTTACGCCCGTTTGCGCCAGGAAGCGCTGGCGCTGCAGATACATTCCGTTGAAAGAAGCAGGGATCGTGTATTTCTCCGCTTCGCGGACAGTTCAAAAGTGGATGCGGAAAAACTGCTGAAACTGGTGATGCGCGACAAACGCGCGACATTTTCGCCGCAGGGCCTTTTGACGCTGGACGCTCCTGATCTTGCGCCCGAAAAACTTTTTGGCGCCATACATTCGCTGCTGGATGAAATAAGATTGTAATCGTAAAAGGCGCCATATTCAGCGGCTTAAAAGAGCGCCTGCAATTGAGGAGGCGCGCCTGTGCGGTCATGCCGGAAAAAGAGTCCGAGGAATTCGAGTTATAAGGAATTCTACTTCTACGTGGCGATCGCAAATTACTTGATGGCCGCTTTTATTTCCTTAATGTCCTTTGAAGCCTGCGACATGATTTCCAGCGCGAAATCCAGATTGTGCGCGCCTCGTGAAGCATCCTGCTGAAGGATAAACAAATTGGCTCGAACTGTACTCAGTTTTGCTTTCAACCCGGCGTTAAGCAGGTCGGGTTTTTCTTTCGTTGCGGCGGAAATCGCCGCCAGATCGGCATTGATCGGATCCATGGCTTCTTTGTAAAACGCCTGCCAGTCCAACAGATGCTTGGCGCGCGCCTTCCGGCTGTTGTCTTTGTGGCAGCGCGCACAGGTGTCGAGGCGGTCTTCCGGCAAATCGGGGTCGTCGGGACGGATAACCTTCAAGTAGTGATTTGCCTCGGGCATATGGCAGGAAACGCAGGTGAGCGCGGAATGGAAACTTCGCGTATCCTTAACTCCCGTCGCTCCTTTGCCTTCGAGCACCCTTCTTTGCGTATGACATTCGTCGCAAAGCTTTTCGGAATCCCTGACAAGTTGTTTGGGATTTGCGCTGCTTCCAGGCTTGTGGCAGGAGACACAGGAAATGGTATTAAATTTTTCCTTGCCGGCTGGATCGAACTTCTCTCCCCGGAGTCTGGCCGCAAAGCCTTCCGCCGTATGGCAACCTATACAGTCCGCGCCCGATTTTGGCGTAACATGCGTACTTGCCTCGCTGTGTTTGGACGCTTCCCACATTTTAAATTTTTCCGCATGGCATGCCTGGCAGTCCGTGAAGCTGCTGTGGTCAGGAATGTTTTTTTCCTGCGCAGCGAACCCCACCATATGGAAAAGAGCCGTAAAGGCCGCTAAAACGACGGCCGGCACAATGGCGATTCCGGTTGTTTTTCGGTGTGTGCTATTTGTCATGACCCGTACCTCAATTCAAAAAAGCTATTACGCTGCTTTCCCAAGGCGTTGCCCTGGGCTATTCGACATCTCAAGGCGCTGGAAAAACATGGCCTTTAATCATCGCTTCCCAAAGACGCCACTCACTACTATTTCATTAATCAATCCTTTAACGGAGCATGGCGCGGAGCGTGCGTAAAAGTCCGCCAAAAGAGCCGAAGGTATCGTTTACGGCGCTGGCTTCGTAGCCGCTGTGAACCATGCAGTTCGCGCATTTCGGGTTTCCGGATTCGGGGCCGTATTTCGTCCAGTCGGTTTTCTCCAGCAGTTCCGCGAAGGTTTTGAAATATCCTTCCTCAAGAAGGTAGCATGGAGACTGCCAGCCGAAAAGGCTGTATCCGGGCATTCCCCAGGGAGTGCATGAATAATCTCGCGCGCCGGTCAAAAACTCCAGAAACAGCGGGCTCTGATTAAAACGCCACGATTTTTTCCGGTCTTTCAGTATTTTTGCAAAAAGCTTTTTCGTTTCTTCCTTTGACAGAAAATGAGCCTGATCCGCCGCTTTTTCATAGCCGTATCCGGCCGAGAGCGTCATGCCCTCCACTCCAAGCGCCATCATGTCGTCAAAAAACGCGCGCACGCTCGCGGGATCGGCATCGCTGTAAAGCGTCGTGTTCGTGGTAACGCGGAAGCCGCGGCGCACGGCCTCGCGTATGCCTTCAGCCGCGATTTCATAGACGCCTTCCCGCCCGACGGAACGGTCGTGGAATTTTTTCTGCCCGTCAAGGTGAACGTTGATCGTGAGCTGCTTTGAAGGACGTAAACTATCGAGCTTTTCCCTGAGTATAAGCGCGTTGGTGCATATATAAATGTATTTCCCGCGCCGAATGAGACCTTCGACGATTTCTTTAATTTGCGGATGCAGCAGCGGTTCGCCGCCGGGGATGCTGACCATCGGCACGCCGCATTCCTCAACCGCCCGGAAGCATTCTTCCGGCGTCAATTGCCGCTTTAGAATTTCCGGCGGATACTGAATTTTGCCGCAGCCGACGCAGGCCAGGTTGCAGCGGAACAGCGGCTCCAGCATCAAAAGCAGCGGGTAACGTTTTTTGCCGGCTATCCTTTGCCTTAAAATATAGGAAGCTACCGCGGTCATCTGTGAAACCGGAACGCTCATTGTTCTCTCCAAAATTTTTATTCGTTCGAGGCATAATCCTATCCTGTCGCCGGAAACTCCGCAACGCTTCCTTGACGGTGCGCGCGCGCCTTGTATGCGCGCCCCTTTGCGCCGCACGAGCGGCGGAATCCCGTGAAATATCCGGGCTAGCCACTACAAGGCGGCTTCTGTATAATTTTTGGTTCATTTGGCAAAACAAAATTGGGGGACTTATATATGAATTTTATGAATAGGATTGTGGATTTCTTTTCCAGAAAATTCACGGTCGCAAAAGGCGGCGGCGAAAAAGCCATCCTCAAACAGAAGGCAAGCGGAAAAATGACGGCGCGCGAGCGGATAGCGGCGCTGCTCGATCCGGAATCATTTTATGAATACGACCTGTTTGTGGAACATAACTGTCATGATTTCGGCATGGAGAGCAAAGACCTGGCCGCCGACGGGGTCATCACCGGTTCCGGAACGATCGCCGGACGCCCCGTCTGTATTTACGCCCAGGACTTCACTGTCGCCGGCGGATCGCTCGGTTTTATGCACGCGCGAAAGATCACAAAGGTTATGGATCATGCCGTAAAAATGGGCATTCCCATCATAGGCATAAACGATTCGGGCGGCGCGCGCATACAGGAAGGCGTGAATTCACTGGCCGGTTACGGCGAAATTTTCTATCGCAACACGCTGGCCTCCGGCGTTGTGCCGCAGATCTCCGTGATTCTCGGCCCCTGTGCCGGCGGCGCGGTCTATTCGCCCGCGCTGACCGATTTTGTTTTTGTCGTGGATCAGATATCACGCATGTTTATCACCGGGCCGGAAGTGGTAAAAACGGTGGTCGGCGAGGAAATTTCGATGGAGGAACTCGGCGGCGCGCGCGTGCAGGTGGAAACGGCCGGCAACGCGCACTTTTTCGCGCACAGCGAAGATGAATGCTTTGATCAGATCCGCCGGCTGGTTTCTTTCCTTCCGGACAGCAGCCGGCAAAAAGCAGCGGCGGCCGCGCCACGGCCGCCTAAACAGTCGTACAAAATAGAATCTTTGATTCCAAAAGACTCGAAAATTCCTTTCGATGTGCGCGACATCGTTCGCGCGGTTATTGATAATTCCGAATTTTTTGAAGTGCAGGAGTATTTCGCTCCTAACGCAATCATCGGATTCGGCCGGATCGAGGGAGAAACCGTCGGCATTATCGGCAACCAGGCGCTGGTGCTGGCGGGAGTGCTCGACATCGACGCCTCCGATAAAATCGCCCGCTTTGTCCGCTTCTGCGACGCTTTCAACATTCCGCTGGTTACGTTTGTCGATATTCCCGGCTATCTTCCCGGTTCCGATCAGGAGCACGGCGGAGTTATCCGCCACGGCGCAAAAGTGCTGTACGCTTACAGCGAAGCGACCGTGCCCAAGATCACCGTTATTTTGCGCAAAGCCTACGGCGGCGGTTACATAGCCATGTGCTCGCACCATCTGCGCGCCGATTTCGTTTTCGCCTGGCCGACGGCGGAAATCGCCGTCATGGGCCCGGAGGGAGCGGCCAATATTATTTTCCGAAACGAAATCATGTCCGCGGAAAATCCGGACGAAATGCGCAGGCTCAAAATAAAGGAATATACCGACAAATTCGCCAATCCATATGTTGCGGCGGCAAACGGCTACATCGACGCCATAATTCCGCCGCAGGAAACCCGCGCTTCCATCGTACGCGCGCTAAAAATCACCCGCGGCAAGGAAGACCCGCGCCCGTCCCGCAAGCACGGGATTCCGCCGTTTTAGGCAAGGAGGCCCGGCATGAGCGAAAAAGGGAAATATGATCGCCTGGCGCTGGAAAACGGCGTGTATGAAACGCGGCTAACGGCAAAGTACGCCGCCCGCAAGCCTTATGAGCAAAAAGATCCGCGTATGGTTAAAGCGCTGATTCCCGGAGTTGTGGCCGAAGTAAGCGTGGCGGCGGGAAGCCAGGTGAAACAGGGCGAAACGCTCCTGGTGCTGGAAGCGATGAAGATGCTGAACCGTATCGCCTCGCCGATGGACGGAAAAATCAAAATCGTACACACTGCTGCGGGCGAGAAGGTGACAAAGGGGCAGGTGCTGATCGAACTTTATTAAAGAAACGTTTCTTTGATGAGCGTTTGTTTGGAGCGAACAAAGCCGGGGAGAGGATTCCCTTCCCCGGCTTTTCTGATTCGTTAATGGGAGACTCTAATCTCTTTTATACATGCCCATTCCGGGCTTGTAGGATTTATCATCCAGGAATTGCTTGAAACCGCGCTCACGTTCTTCGCCGGCCAGCATCCAGAGCTGTTCCTGTTTGGCGATAAGATATTCTTCCGAAATATCCCAGCCGAGGTTGTGGTCAAGCGTTCTCTTGAAGACTTCCTTGCACGATTTAAGCACCGCGGGGCTCTTTTCAAGCAGGACGTCGGCCAGTTCGCGAGTGCGCTTCCTCAAGTCGGCCAGCGGTACGGATTCATTCACCATGCCGTATGCGGCCGCCTGTTTGCCGTCGAACGGAAGACCCGTCATGGCGTAGTAAATTCCAGTCCGCGCCGGCATGTTCGCCGCCACGGCCTTGGTAACGTTTCCCGCCGGCAGAATGCCCCAGTTAATTTCCGACAGTACAAATTTGGCGTCGTCGGCGGCGATAGCCAGATCGCAGGAAGCCATGGGCAGGAACGCTCCGCCGCAGCACCAACCGTTGACCATGGCAATGGTCGCTTTCTCGAAATAGCGCAGGCGTCTCCACTGCCATTCCCAGTTTTTGCGGCGCGCGCGGATTTCTTCAATATGCGGTTTGCCCTTCATGTCGCGGAAGTATTCCTTGATGTCCATGCCGGCGGAGAAGGCCGTTCCCTCGCCGGTCAGCACCATTACGCCGACATCTTCCCGCACCTCGACTTCATCCAGGACTTCCAGCATACGGCCCGCAAGCTTCGGCGTCATCGCGTTCCGTTTTTCCGGCCGGTTAAAACTGACCCAGGCTACGCCGTTATCGTACTCAACTTTTACAAGATCCTTATCCTCGGATGTCATAGTTTCTATCTCCTCGTCGATTAAATTAATAAGCGCTTTCTTGATTTTCCCTGTTATGGGGAATTAAGCATTATCCACCTAAATCCGCTGTATGTCACCTCAAAATTTTCCTCTTCCGGGTTCGCCTCAGATTTCTTGATCGTCTCGCGGGCCGCTCCCCCGCGATTCGGCTTCACTTTTTTAAGTATCTATACGGGAATTTTTCGCGTAAAATACCGCCCATGACATTTGACGGAGAATATGCGATGGCTTCGGATTTCGAGATTGGCGACAGCGTTTGCAGTGTCGAACGGGCGTTGAAAGACTGGATAGTAGAGCATGGTGATGCCTGCGATATTGACGCCGCCAATCCTGCGTGTCCGCGATTCATAATGGCATGTGACAGTGCGGATATGTATCAGCAGGCGGTCAATGAGTTCGGCGCGCTTTGGATCAAATTTAACGACGCGGGAACAAGCGAAGAAACTTTCATGTTTACATATATTGCCGCGCGGGAAAAACTGCGCTGTCAAGGAAACGCTGATTAATCAACGTTTCCTTATGTATTACTTCACAAGGGGATCCAGGAACTGCTTCATAATCTGAAAGGACGGCGGACGGCGGTCGAGTTTTTCTTCCTTGCCGCTATAGGAAACGAACATCGTGGGCGTGGAATTAACCCCTTTGCGCATTCCAAGCTGCAGTTCTTTTTCTATGGTTTCATTTATCTGCGCAAGGGAATTCGCGTCGCGCAAAATTTGCATCGCTTTTGTGAAGTCTTCGCCGGAGAGAGCTTTTGAGACGGATTTCTCCAGGCTGCCGTCCACCCCCCAAAACACCTGATCGTTAAAGATCGCTTCATAAACGGACAATGCCTGTCGCTGTCCCAGTTTTGCCGCGGCCGCGACATATCGCGCCGCCGGACGGGCGTACTGATGTCCGGAGAGTGGAAATTCATGATAAATAACGCAGACTTTGTCTTGGTACTCCTTTATCACCGGCCGGATAATCCCGATAAAAAGCTCGCGGCACGCCGGACACTGCATGTCGGAAAACACTTCGATCCTGACCGGAGAAGCGGTTGACCCGCTTAGAATGTGCCCGGTAAACGGCGTCTCTTCCAGCGCCTGTTCTTGCGGAGCTTCCTTTTTACATGCCGTCAAACCGGACAGCAGCAATAACGCGATAACAAAAGCAATAGTTTTCGTATTTAAAATTCTAAACATAGCTGTCCTCAAAAGAGGTAATTGCGGTTTTACGAAACATCGGATTCAGCATTGACTGACGAATTATCCGCGTTTTTGGATTCCCCGGGTTTTGCAGGCTTCCGTCGTTCAAACAACAGATAAAGCGCGGGAATAAGGATAATGCTGTCGCGAAGAATGGTCAGTAAAGATATTTTACTGTCAAAATCGAAGCAGCCGCAGTTTGCGTCAATGCCCCGAAAATATGTAATGCTGAGAATTGTGGTAAAAAACAACAACACAGCGGTCGTCGCCGCGGCGACATAACGCATTTTCCAGCCGACGAGAAGAAGAACGCCCAGCGCAATTTCCGCCCAGGGAAACCACTGCGCGGCAAAAGGAATCAACGCATCCGGAAACAGATCGTATCCGGCGATGGTAACGGCGAACTGCAAAGGGGATTCGATTTTTATATAGCCAGTGTAGAAAAACATCGCCGCCAGAATGATACGGCACATCCAATGCAGTATTTGCAGTATTCGCTTTTTCATTCTATTGCCCCAAAAGTCCGTTCAAGCGCCACGACAGCAACGTATACATATTGACATTCGCCAGCAGAACAACCCTTTCCTGTTTGCCGGCATGATTAAGGAATATTGTAGGCGTTGCGTTGATTTTTCTGCTCATTCCCACTGCAATATCCCTGTCAATATCCCGTTCAATGCCCTCAGGATCTGTTTCCAGAAAGCTCTTCACTTTTTGAAAATCTTCCGGGGAAAGCGCCCTGGAAACGGAAGCCTCAAAGTTGCCGTCCCTCACCCATTTTTGCTGATCGGAAAAGAGCGCTTCAAACAACGCCAGCAGCTTTTTTTGATCCCCAAGCCGGGCGGCGGCGGAAACATAACGCGAGACCGAACGGGCGTATGGATGCATATTCTCCAGCGGGAATTCATAATAGACGACGCAGACCCTGTCTTTATAATTCTTCAAAATCGGCTGGATAGTGTTTAGAAAAAAGCCTCGGCATCCGGGGCACTCAAAATCCGAAAACACCTCAAGCTTTACCGGAGATTTGTCCGATCCGCTAATGATCATGCCGGCCTCGCCGTCAGCTGCGCCAACCGGCGGCGCGCATACCGCAAGGCATAAAACGAAAAAAATCGCCGTCAACAGTCTGCTCGGCATAGCCAAACCTCCAGATCTCAGAAAACACCAGCAGGTCCGTTTACTGTCATTGGATTACCAACGCGAACCGTATTTTTAGAGCATAACGATTTTTTCGGAACCGGACAAGTTTTTTCCCGGCTGCCCGTGGCGTGCGCCCACGGCCGCGTGGAACGGCTCTTCCGGATTTTTTATTTCCCGGCGGAACGCCGTACAAACGGCAGGAGATCGCCGACCAGATATAAGGATCCGGTAATCAACGCAAGGCCCGGCGGCGGACATTTCGCCCAGGCGGCCCGCAGCGCGGATTTCATGTCGCGGCAAATCGTCATTCGTTCCCTGTATTCCGGAAACATATTCGCTATGTCCTCAGGCGTAGCCGCTCGCGTATTTAAAAGCGGCGTCAGATAAATATGCTTCACGAGCGGGAAAAGGATCGCGCCGGCTTCCCGAACATTTTTGTCGCGCATTGCTCCGAAAATCATGTGTATTTCAGATTCCCCGCGCTGTTCCAGATAATCGCGAAGCATGGCCGCCGCCGCCGGATTGTGCGCCCCGTCAAGCAGCGTGCGCCGCGCCGCGCGGTATTCGTCAAGGCGTCCTTCCCAGCGCGCGCCTGAAAGACCGCGCCGAATGTCGCCGGAGCTGACGCGAAACGATTCCAGCGTTTCGACCGCCGCCACGGCCAGAGCGGCGTTGCGCGTCTGAAATTCACCCGCCAGTGAAAGTTTAAGATTCGCGTAACCGCGCGCGGGTGTTTGTAAATCCATCGTTGCGCGCCCGCCGCGCATCCGCGCGTTTTGAATAATCAGATCGCCGCCGAGTTTCAAAAGCCGCGCTCCCGCGGCGTTTGCCCGGCGGCGCACCACTTCTTCAGCCGCCGGGTCGCCGCAGCCTGAAATCACGGGAACGCCTTTTTTAATAATGCCCGCTTTTTCCGCGGCGATTTTTCTTATGGTGTTTCCAAGATACTGCTGATGATCCAGCGCGATGTTGGTGATTACGCTGCAAAGCGGCCGGATAACGTTTGTTGCGTCAAGTTTTCCGCCAAGCCCGACTTCGATTACGGCGATATCGGCCTTTTGCCGGGCGAATCGCAAAAACGCGCAGCATGTGAGAAATTCAAAAGCCGTAAGCGCCCGGTCGATGATCTCTTTCGCCAGAAGCGCCTCTTCCGCCGCGCGGACAGCGGTCGCCAGCAACGCAAACGCGGCAGGCGGCACGGGAACGCCGCCGACGCGGATGCGCTCCTCAACCCGGACAAGATGCGGCGAGGTGTACATCCCCGTAACAAATCCGGCCTCGCGCAAAATGGTTTCGGTCATCGCCGCGACGCTGCCCTTTCCATTTGTTCCCGCGATATGGACGGAAGGGTATTTTGTATGAGGATTCCCGAGCGCCTCCATCATGGCGACCGTGCGATGAAGGCCGAGGTGCATCATCTGCACCTCGTTTCCCTTTTGATTCAGATACTCAAGCGTTTCCCTGTGATTCATTATTCCCGACGCGCCTCCCGAAAAACCAGATTATGCGCCCGGCATGTCATGAAAATAATTTATTTCTTTCACATTGCCTGTCCGGGTTTATACTCCCGCTGGTATAAATGAATGAAAAAACCTGATTCGCGGCTGCGTTTTGAGCCTGAGGCGCTTGGACTGAAAGAATTTCCCCGGAATTTTTTCCGGAAGGATACATCCGTCGTCGCGCGTGAGCTTATCGGCGCGTGGATAGCCCGCCGGTATGAAGGCGCGTGGTACGGCGCGCGCATTGTAGAGACGGAAGCCTATCTCGGAATTAAAGACGCCGCCGCGCATTCCTGGAACGGAAGGCGCACTCCG
>JAIRVC010000237.1 GCA_031254095.1 Acidobacteriota bacterium | reverse complement strand
CATTTCCTTTTTTACAAGGGAGCGCAAGTCGCGTCCGAGCGCGTACAGCAAAACCGGGCCGTCGAAATTACCCTGGTGATTTGAGAGAAAAACACAGGTTTGCGCGGGGTCGATTTTTTCGCGCCCCTCGACCGATACGCGCACGCCGGCTATTACTCCCGCGATGCGAATGCAGGAGCGCGTGAGGCAGAACAGCAGGCGCGCGTCTTTGACGCAGGCCGTCCAGATAAGGCCGAACGGAGCGATAAGAAGCACGTATATTCCAATAAAAAAGTAAACAAGCGTTGCCCTGACGGCATTTGATAAAGAATTAAAATTCAAAGTTTACTCACTTCCCAAGTTTTGCGATCTGCTCCTCGATTATCGCGTCTTCGATTTTACTGAACAGGATTTCTCTTTTTCCAAGCGGATGATTGTCTGAAAGCCGGAATCCGGCTATGCCGCTCCAACCGTTCGCGGCGTAATCTTCCGGGATGTTCAGCATTTTTCTGAGCTTTTCCGCGGAAAAGGGAAGGAAGGGCTCCATCAAAAGGGACAGCGCCGCCTCAAGCTGAATCGTCGTATTCAGAATCGTCGCCGCGCGAGACCGGTCGGTTTTCATCGCGGCCCACGGAGCGGCGTCGTTGAAATATTTATTGCCGGCGCGGGCAAGATCCATAAGCTCGCCGACGGCGCGCCGCACCTGAAATTCATCAAGCGCGCCGCCGATGACGGCGACGGCTTTTTCAATCGCGCCAAGCGCCTCGCGATCAGCGTCCGTGAGTTCGCCCGCCGGAGGGACTTTGTTTTCAAAGTTTTTTTCGACGAAGGAAAGGCAGCGATTGATCAAATTTCCTAAAACGTCGGCAAGGTCTCCGTTGTAACGCGCCTGAAAATCCTTCCATGTGAAATCGGCGTCCTTGTTTTCCGGCGCGTTGGCCTGAAGATAGTAACGTAGCGGGTCGGGCGGGAAGACTTCGAGATAATCGTCGGCCCAGACCGCCCAGTTGCGGCTGGTGGAGATCTTCTGACCCTCTATGTTCAAAAATTCATTCGCCGGAATTTCGGCGGGGATGATAAATTCTCCGTGCGCCATCAGTACGGCCGGCCAGACGATCGCGTGAAAGACTATATTGTCCTTGCCGATAAAATGAACAAGGCGCGTTTTTTCATCGCACCAGTAATCGCGCCACCGGTCGGGCGTTCCCTGATTTTGCGCCCATTCGACGGACGATGAGATATAGCCGATCGGCGCATCGAACCAGACATACAGCACCTTGCCTTCGGCATCCGGCAGCGGTACGGGAATGCCCCAGTCGATGTCGCGTGTAATCGGCCGGTCCGTCAGTCCTTCCCTGAACCAGCCGGAACAAAACTCACGGACGTTGCTTTTCCATTCCGGTCTTGAGGCCTGCCATTTTTCCAGTTGTTCCTGAAACGCCGAGAGGCGGAAATACCAGTGTTTTGTGTCGCGCAGTTCAGGCGTGCTTCCGCAGATCTTGCATTTAGGCTGAATAAGCTGTTCCGGCTCAAGCCAGCGGCCGCAGGCTTCGCACTGATCGCCGCGCGCGCCAAGGCTGTGACAGTGCGGGCATTCTCCCTCGATATAGCGGTCAGGAAGAAAGCGGCGGCAGGCGGCGCAGTAATACTGCCGGACGGTCTGCTCGTTGATAAATCCTTTTTCGTTCAGGCGCAGGAAAATATCCTGCGAAATTTTGTGATGCAGCGGCAGCGACGTTCGTGAGTAATTATCGAATTTCACGCCAAGGCGCTCAAAGGTCTTTTTCATGGCGGCGTGATAACGGTCAACAACGGCCTGCGGAGTCATCTTTTCCCTGTCCGCGCGGATAGTGATCGGGACGCCGTGTTCGTCCGAGCCGCAGACGAAAAGCACATCCGAGCCTTTGAGTCTCTGATAGCGGACATACACGTCCGCGGGGATGTAAGCGCCCGCCAGATGCCCCAGATGCAGCGGGCCATTGGCGTAGGGCAGCGCCGAGGTTACAAGAATTTTTTCGCTTTTCACTTTATAAAAACCTTTCTTAGGGAAACACTGATTAATTGCCTGAGCAGGCGAATTGTCAAATTGTTTACGGCGGCGCGGTGCTCGTAACCTCAACATATTTCTATATATGCTTCGGTTCCTGCGCTCCGTGCGCCTCGCACTTCATCCCGCGCAGACAATTAATCAGTGTTTCCCTAGTGCTGTAGATAATCCCGCAGGGCGTCCCGCGTGGACGAAAAGGCCAGTTCTTCCCATGGAATGTCTTTCGGCAGGAACGCGCGTATTTCCCGGCTTTCGGGCGACAGCGCGGCTTTTCCGCCGACAACCGAGCCGCGGTACGCCACCAGCACGATTCCAACATTTGTGTAGGAATACACGTTTAAAAGCCCGTCAAGGCGCACTTTAAAGCCGGTTTCTTCAAGCGCCTCGCGGACCGCCGCTTCCGGAACGCTTTCGCCGAGATCGACGTATCCGCCCGGAAAAGTCCACAGATCGTCGCCGGGCGCTATGTTGCGGCGCAGCAGCCAGATTTTATCCCCTTCGCGCGGCACTACGCCCGCCGCCACTTTTGGGTTGAGATAGAAGATATATCCGCAACCGGAACAGATTTTGCGCGTATGCCGTTCTTCTTCGAGCCAGCGTTTTACGAGCGGCGCTCCGCACAGCGGGCAGAACTTCAAACGGCTTTCGTCCGACAGGTGCGGATGGTCGCGATGGCGACTGCGCGCGGGCATTCTTTCTATTCCCGATTCAGTGTATTTCACTAAAAACTCTTAGCCGTATATCCCTTGCGTGTCACAACCTTGGTTTTTATCGGCTTGCCTTTTTTGTCCTTGAGCTCGGTTGCGACCTCCACTTTGACGTTGCGGAACTTTCCGTCTCTTTTTGTGTTGGAGGAAACGTATCCGACGCTGTACTGACTGCGCAGAGCCGTGGAAATGCCGTTGAAGATGGACGGCAGTTCCGTGGAATAACGCGGGAAAAAAGCGGCCCCGCCGGTGAAATCCGCGAAAGACTTCAGGCGGTTGTCTCCCATAAGAAAATCCATGTTCGTCGATTGGCTGATCAGTCCGCGCGCGTCGTAATAATCGCGGGCGAAGCGGCCGATGCCGATGGCGTAGATGGAAGCGTTTGCGCTTTTGCAGGCATTAAGGGCCTGATCGTACGTATGCCGGCTGAAAGTGTCAAGTCCCGAGGAGATAAGTAAAATAGCGACTTTTCCCTCAATCTCCTGCGTGCGGTCGATAATTTCAATGATCGCGTCGGAGAGATTGCTTTCGTTCCAGCTTGGAATGGCAAACTGCCGCAATGCTTTGTATATCTCATTCCTGTTCTGGGTAAAATCGCTGAAAATTTCCGTCCGCATGTCGTATCCGGCGACGGCCGTCCAGTCGCCGGGGCGTAAAGTGTTTACGAATCCGTACATTGCGTTGTAAACATCGTCGAGAAAAATTTCGTTGCGCTTGCTGAACTCGACCAGCATTGCCACCGTGACGTTCGCTTCCATGGGCGAAAAATGAGTTATCTCCTGCTTGACCCCGTCTTCGTAGATGGTAAAGTTTTCGGGTCTCAGACCGGTAAGGACATTACCGTTGTTGTCGGAAACCAGAACCTGCATCGACACCATGTCCACGTTTACGGATATGGCGGCGCGAGGCAGTTTTTCAGTTTCGGGGTCATTGTTCGCATCGTCCGAATCAGCGGCCACTGAAGGGATGAAGGGAACAACGGCAGTCCATTGCGGCGCGTGGGACATGCAGATAAAAAAAACTAGGCTGACCGCAAGGGTGATTTTCAGAATCCTGGTTTTCGTCATAACTGCGCTCCCAAAGTGCAAGAATATAGGGTTTTTGAAACCTGCTTGACGCTTTACGGAGCAAATGGTAGCACAATATAGTGATTTGTATAATGGTTGGAGTTGATTCGCCGGGGATGTCCCGCGGCGCGCCGGTCAAAAGCCGTCGTATGAATCCGAAACGTTTTTTTATGGAGGTACACTGTGGGTTACTGTCCTGAATGCGAAGCCGAAATTGAAGAAGAATTCGAAGATGTAGGTGAAATTATCACCTGTCCCGAATGCGGCGTTGAACTCGAAGTAGTTTCGACCGATCCCGTGGAATTCGACCTGGCCCCGCTCGATGATGAGGACGAAGACGACGACTGGGACGACGAAGACGACGATTGGGATGACGACGAAGACGACTACGACGAAGACGATGACGACGATGACGATTATGACGACGATGATCGGTAATAATCGTAATGAATCTTGACGAAAAAGAACGGCGGCTTGAAGCCATTTTGAAAGAATCGGATTCGGCTGTTGTGGCTTTCAGCGGCGGAGTCGATAGTTCATACCTCGCCTGGAAAACCTATGGAATTCTGGGCGGCCGCATGATTGCCGCGACGGCGGAAAGCGCATCGACGCCATTGCACCAGCGGAGGCTCGTCGCGCGCGTCATCGGCGATTATGGCATTCCGCATCGCGTCTTTCAGTCGTGGGAGATGGATATTGAGGAATACCTCAATAATGACGCCGAGCGCTGTTTTTACTGCAAGGATGAAATCTGTTCCAAACTGCGGACGATCGCGGCCGAGACTGGTTTCGCGGTCGTGCTGGACGGTTCAAACGCGGACGATCTGGGCGATTACAGGCCGGGAAGAAAAGCGGTTTTAAAGCACGGCGTCCGCAGCCCGCTTATGGAAGCGGGTCTTACCAAAAATGACATTCGCGAGCTTTCTCGCCGCGCCGGGCTTCCGACCGCGGACGAGCCCGCTTCGGCCTGTCTGGCCACACGCTTGCCCTATGGCGTTAAAATTACCGCTGAAAAACTTCAGCTTGTTGACAGGTGCGAAGAGTTTCTTCGCGAGGCGGGTTTTAGCGTTTTTCGCGTGAGGCATCATGAAACGCTGGCGCGGATTGAGTTCGGATCGGAGGATCTAAAGCGCGCGCTTAATCCGGAAACCGCGGCGAAACTTGCCTCCGCCTTTAAGAATTTCGGCTATCAGTTCGTCACGCTGGATCTTGAAGGTTATCGCATGGGTTCGGCCAACGAAGTTCTGAGCGATCAGGAAAAACAGAAGTTTACCTGATGTCAAATAAACGCCAACCGCCGGACTTTACCGACACCGCCGGTTCCGCGGGCGTCGCGGGAAAAGTCAGCGCGGCCATAGTGATAAGCCGCGTTCTAGGCCTTATTCGGGAAAGCGTGCAGGCGAAATATTTCGGCGCGGGATTTGCCACGGACGCCTTTTCCGTCGCGTTTCGCATACCCAACCTGTTGCGCGACCTTTTTGCCGAAGGCGCTCTCAGCGCGGCTTTTCTGCCTGCCTTTACACGCCGCCTGAAACTTGACGGAAAAGAATCCGCCTGGCTGCTGGCCAACAGCCTGCTCAACGCGCTCCTTATTTTTCTGGGCGGCATCACGCTGACATTCTTTTTAGGCGCGAAACTTCTGGTTTATCTCCAGGCCGCCGGGTTCGCCGCGATTCCGGGAAAGCTGGAACTGGCGACGCTGATGACCCGCATTTTGTCGCCGTTCCTGCTGTGCGTGTCGCTGGCGGCGGTTTTTATGGGGATGCTTAACGCCTTCGGCTCTTTTTTCCTTCCGGCGCTGGCGTCTTCCGTCTTCAATGTCTGCTGTATTCTGGCAGGGATTTTTCTTTCCCCGTTTATGCCGCGCTGGGGAATGGAGCCGATTGTCGCCATGGCCATCGGCGCGCTGGCCGGCGGCTTCGGGCAGTTCGCCATTATGCTGCCATCCGCCCGCGCCCATGGTTTCCGCTTTCGCCCGGCGCTTGATTTTTCCGATCCCGATCTGCGCCGCGTCGGACGGTTGATGCTGCCTGCGATTCTGGGACTTTCCGCGACGCAGATTAATATCATCGTCGATAGTCAGATCGCGTCCATGTATGGAGACGGCCCCG
>JAIRVC010000230.1 GCA_031254095.1 Acidobacteriota bacterium | reverse complement strand
ACGCTGCCAGCGCATGGAGCTAGGCGAACCGGACGCGAGCGGACGGCGTAAACCTGTGCCGATTCCGGGCGCGATTGTCGATTTTCCCTGCTCCTACATTTTCGCCGCCATCGGACAGGACACCGATCTTAGCGCGCTTGACAACGAGCCGGAAAACGGCAAATTGTCAACCAGCCGCTGGGCTACGATAAATGTCAATGACGCCACTATGGAAACAAATGTCGAGGGCGTTTTTGCCGGCGGCGATGTGGCGCTTGGCGCCGCCACCGTTATAGAAGCGATCGCTCAGGGAAAAACCGCCGCGTTTGCTATAGATCAATATCTGACCGGCGGAAAAGCCGTCGGCGCCGCTCCTGAATTCTACAGCGCGCGCGAATTTTTCGGCAAATTCCCCGAAGGGACTTTTGACGAAGTCGAACGCCGCGAGCGAAACATTCAGGGGGAACGCGAAGCCTCGGAGCGCGTGCGCGATTTCGTCCAGGTGGAGCTTGGTCTCGACGGGACGCAAATGAAAAACGAAGCGGATCGCTGCATGGAATGCGGCTGCAAATCCGTATTTGAATGCGACCTGAAGCGCTACGCCGGGGAATACGGCGTTGATCTAGCGCGACTGGCCGGCGAAGTGCGCCGTCACAAGGTCGATCTCAGTCATCCGGTGATTTCGCTTGATTCCAACAAATGCGTTCTTTGCGGCCGCTGCGTCCGCACCTGTTCGGAGGTGGTCGGGCTTGGAGTGCTCGGCTTTTCCGGCCGTGGATTCGGCTCGGCGGTGCGCCCGGCGCTGGGCAAATCGCTGGCCGACAGCGATTGCATATCCTGCGGTTCGTGCGTTGAAAGCTGCCCCACCGGAGCGTTTGAAGCCAGACTGCCTTACGGCAAACAGGGCCCGTGGAAGACGGAAAACAAGCCTTCGGTTTGTTCGTTCTGCTCCATTGGCTGCGACCTGAATCTTAATGTCGCGGCGGACGGACTGCTTTGGGCGACTTCCGCCGAAGGGGCGTCGCTTGACCGCGGCGGTCTTTGCGCAAAGGGACGTTTTGGAACCGGGCTTTTACAGAGCGAAACCCAACGCCTGCGCTACCCGCTTGTGAGAAAAAACGGAAAACTTGTTGAGGCCGCCTGGGAAGAAGCCTTCAGCGCCGCCGCGAACGTGTTGCGAAATGCCGTGAAAACGCACGGCGCTGACGCTGTCGGCGTTCTGGCCGCGCCCCGCATGACGCTTGAGGAAGCGTGGCTGACGCGGCAGGTTGCCGGCGCGATCGGAACAAAAGAAACCGGCAGTTTTGGCCAGGCTCTGCGCGGCGGTTCGCGCGGCGATCTCGACCGGATTTCCGGCGGCACGCTGTCTACCTGTACAATTGAAGACATTGCGGACGCCGATCTTATTCTGCTTGCCGGGGCCGATCCCGAAACGACGCATCCGGCTTTGGGAATGGCGATTCGCCGCGCGGTAAAACGCGGCGCGGAACTGGCCGTTGTCAATTCGTGGCCGGTCAACGTTCAGCGTCCGGAAGACCTCTGGCTTGATGCCATTAGAGGCACGGCCGGAATGATCTACGCGACGGCAATCGCGCGGGTATTAAAAAACGGCAAGGGCGTAAAGGCGATTGACGCCTCCGCGCTTGAAGCCTCGGTAAAAGCTTTGACCCCGGCTGAGACGGCGTCTATTTCCGGCGTTGACGCCACAAAGATTGAGGCTCTTTCAGATAAAATTTCCGCCGCCCGTAAGGTTGTCGCCGTTTACGATCTTGACGGCCCGCTGGAACGTTCCACGGACGATCTTGCTGGACTGGCACAACTGCTTGCCGTTACCGGACATTTCGGCAATGGCGAAGGCCTGTTGCTTCTGCGAGCGGACAGTAACGGCGTCGGCGCTCATCTTGCCGGCATTGACACGCTGACGAATCCGGAAAAACTCAAGGCGGCGCTTGTGATGTTTGAAAATCCGTTCGGCAGCGAATGTTGCGCGCCGGCGAATCTGCAGCCGCTGGTAGTTGTCGATCACCTTTTGACCGAAACGGCGCAAAAGGCGGAAGTGGTTCTGCCCGCCGCGACCCTGGCCGAATCCACGGGAACGGTAGTCAGCTTTGACAACCGGACGGCTGGCATTGACGCCGCCGCGAGCCCGGCGGCCGGTTTAACCAACGCGGAAATTCTGGTGAAACTTGCCGCCGCTTTGGGTAAAACCGGCCTTTCTTCATCGCCGGAAGACGCGCGTAAGGAACTTGCGGCGTCGCTTGGCGTAAATGCTGCGGATATAGAAAAGGCGCGCGCGGAAAAATCGCGCTGGCCGGGCAAACCCGCCGCCGTTGCGGCGCTTGTTCCGCTCAAAACGGATACGGCCGCCGCAACGGCGAATCTACCCTCCTGCGCTTCCATGGATGGGTTTGTTAAGGGAAAATTAAGCAGGTAGTTTGTTAATAATAGTCCGTGACAGTGCGCCGCGTTTTTGCGCACTGTCACGAACTATTTTGTTTTTACCTGTGCGGCGCAAACGCAAAAACAAGCCTGTTGACGGATTCTAATTTCAGATAATAACGTCATTAATAATTACTCAGGAGCAATTATATTCAAAAGCTCTTTAGGTGAAACTGCTTTTATCGTTCCAACTGAAAAATCCTCAGGATTACGTGTAACAATGTAATCAGCTCCGATACTCTCGCCCACAAAATACTGTACGCAATCCTCAAAGTCGTTCCATTCTGCGCTCAATGCTTCATATATAATATCATCGCGTACGGTTGCAATTTTCACAGTATCAATAAGGTGTTTTTTTAGGAGTTCGCGTGCGACCGCTTTACTTTTTAAGAATTTACTGGCGATGTAAAAAATATCCGTTATTGCAGAAGCTGATACAAAACCATTTAAATGTCTTTGCTCTGATGCCAACAAGATCAATTGTGAATGTTCAAAGAATGGTTCCCTTTGTGCCAACACATCTATTACAACATTGGTATCAATCAACACGTTCATATTTCATTCGCCTTTCTTCGCGAAGATCTTCAATCGTCATGCCAATAGATGTCGGCAAAATGCCCGATAATGATTCCGTATGAGACCCTTGAAGCTGTGAACGCAACATGCTTCTGTTAAGCTTATCCGGCTTCGCTTCATCAACAACGGGTTTTACGATAACCTCAACCAGAACATTTTGTAATGATTTCGGCAGAGTTATTACTTGATTCAATAAACTTCCTTCTACGATTTGGCGCATTGCTTCCACAATGATTACCTCTTAGTGATAAGTATTGTTTTAATTTTTGTTCACCTCGTGCAATTTCAGAGGGCGAAGCGAATTGCTTGTCAACTTTATGGCTTTTGTCGTTTGCTAAAGCATCTATCAATTTTGACACTGCTTTCGATTCATTGATAACAATGTTTTTATTAAACGATACAGTAGCCATGCAAATCCCCCTTTCTTTGATTTTTGTTATATTGTCAGTATATTCCTATACGTTGTGGAAGTCAAAGTTTGATCACTGTACTGCAAGGCGAGCGCATTTAAAAAGCCCTATCTTGAAATAAAAAGAGTGCTTTGAAGCACAGATATTTGATCGTATGCGTTGTTACGGAGGGACAATAAATGCGTAACCGTCGGTGGAGCGAGCGAAGCGAACGGAATCGGCGGAAGTACACAACGCTACCCACAATTCTGCAAGAGCTGAACTGGCCGCCTTAGGCGGTCAGTGGTCAGAAAAAATTCGCCGTGAACCATCTTTTTTAACAACTTCCGGAATAGCAGTTGTAGGCGATGAAGTTTTGTGAGTACACGGTTTTGTTCAACCCCTTACGGGGTTGGGGCGTATATTTTGTCCGCATCCGCCGGTTCCGCGCTTCGCGCTGCCCGGCGGTTACTCACGTTTGCTGATTTGATGTGGTTTATATTTTTCAATGCGCCAGCTCTGAATTTTGTCCAGGGTAGTCGCATCTAAAAAGCGTGATTTTTGAATGCCTTAACGTTTTGGCCTGTATT
>JAIRVC010000212.1 GCA_031254095.1 Acidobacteriota bacterium | reverse complement strand
TCAAGGGAAATATCGGGAAAAAATTCTCGAAGGATGAAATCGCGGCACTCGAAAAACTCACGGGAGCGAAAGAAGGCGATCTGGCCTGCATAGTCGTCGATAAACCGGCAATGGCCTGTAAAGCTCTCGGTGTGCTGCGCCTCGAATTTCGCGACCGCCTGAACCTTGCCCCGGCCGATCTTCTGGCCTTCGCGTGGGTGGTCGATTTCCCAATGTTTGAATGGGATGAAAGCGAAAAGAAATGGAGCTTTATGCACCATCCCTTTACCAGCCCGCGGCCTGAGCATATGGAACTGCTCGAAAGCGATCCCGGCCGCGTCATGAGCGACGCGTACGACCTTGTATGCAACGGCGACGAATTGTCAAGCGGCAGCATCCGTATTCTCAACCGGGAACTTCACACGCGTCTGTTTCAGGCTCTGGGAGACGAAGAAGACGAAATTCGCTGGAAGTTCGGACACATGCTCGACGCTTTCGAATACGGCGCGCCGCCGCACGGCGGCATGGCGCCGGGTATCGACCGGCTTGTGATGCTGCTCGCCGATGAACCGAACATCCGCGAAGTAATAGCGTTCCCGAAAACGGCGAGCGCCGCCGACGTCATGTTTGACGCGCCATCGGAACTATCGCCCAAGCACATGCGGGAACTGCGCATCAAATCAACAGTCAGTGACGGTAAAAATTTGAATTAATCAGCGCTTCTAAAAGAAACATCGCCCGATTGCGTACCAAGCCGCATCGGCGCGCCGCCGGCGCCAACGCGGACTCTCAACTGCTGCGCTTTTTTCCGCACGACGGCTTCAATGGGGATGAGTTCGCCTTCAACCTCCTGGGCGGGAAAGTCCACCGTGATTTTACCGTCGCCTGTATCGAGCTGTAGCACCGCCGAATATTTTTCCGGCAAAATCAGTTCGATGTCGCCCTTCTGCGTCACGGCGGTAAAGCCCTGCCCGCTCCACCTGTTCCCGGACAAATTCGCAAGGATGCTTCCGTTCATTGTTTTTCCGGAAAAATAACCATCGATGGCGGTCACATTTATATTTCCTTCAGCGAGGGTCGCTTCAACCCATCCGTTTACGGTATCGATAACGAAATCGCCTTTTTTAATTTGCGCGGCAAGATCGGTTCGCGCCGCGGGCACATGGACGGTCAGATTGACCTCAAGAAGCCCTCTGAGTTCAGGCGTTTCAGTTACCTGAATAGTTGAAGCCGAATTTGTATAGCGAACGCGAACAGGGGATTTTTCCAAAAGCGCGCGAGCTTTTTCATCCGAAAGCGAATAAACCTTTATTTCCGCCTCCATGCGAACAGAACCCCGATTCCAGCCGATAATTTTCAGGCTGCCCGGCGAGGCGATGGAGATACCTATCTTTCCTCCGGGATAGAATTTATATTCCCTTTCCAGTTTATCCACGTAAACCGGAACCGGTTCAGCGGCTTCCTGCGCGCGCAAGGCTGGGGAAATCGCAAAAATCGCAATAAAAAGCAGTACGGAAAGAAATCGCGCGAATCGCATATTCAACTCCTTACAAACAAATGTTGATGTTACCGTTGTGTTTCGCAAAATGGCAATGCTTTTTTCGATTGGCGGACAGAGTTCAGGAAACGCCGGCATTCCATGTCTGGCGGACGAAGATACCCGCATCCCCATATCTCAAATTTTTACGGCGCGCGCCACGTTCTCTACATAAAAATCCGTGATTAAGTGATATCATTATTGGTTATGTAAACCAACGGAACAAAGGAAGCGCCGATGAAATGTCCATATTGCGGATCGCTTAAAGATCGCGTGGTTGATTCAAGGGAAAGCCGCGACGGCGATTCCATACGCCGCCGCCGCCAGTGCCTGAGTTGCGCCCGCCGCTTCACCAGCTACGAGCGAACCGAAGACATCCCATACATGGTGGTGAAAAAAGACGGTGGACGCGAACGGTTCGACCGGAACAAGATTCTCAAAGGACTGATGACAGCCTGCGAAAAAAGACCCGTTGGACTGCCTCAGCTCGAAAAAATCGTCGACCAGGTGGAAATCATGGTTCAGGAAAGTCCTGAACGCGAATTGGAATCGGCCGTAATCGGCAAAATCCTTCTTTCCGAACTCCGCCGGCTTGACATGGTCGCCTACCTGCGTTTTGCCTCGGTATATCTCGCGTTTGAGGATGTCAGGGAATTCATGACCGAGATCAACGATCTGTTTAAAAAAAGCGATAAGCCATGCGGCGGGAAAAGAACGAAGACGAAATCATCGAACGCCTTATAAAACCTTACGCCATCTCTCATCCGGCGCTTAAAAAAGGGATCGGCGACGACGCCGCCGTCTGGCTTCCATCCGGCGCGCGCGAATTCTGGTCGGTTACAACCGACATGCTGGTTGAGGAAATTGATTTCCGCCGCGAATGGACCACGCCGCGCGAGCTGGGCAGAAAGTCGATCGCCGTAAACCTGAGCGACCTCGGCGCAATGGGCGCGAAACCGCGTTTTTTCACCATATCGCTGGGTATGCCCGCAAACACAACCAGCCGCTGGGTTCGGGAATTTTATGAAGGTTTGACTTTCTGCGGCGGCGAACACGGCGCGGTTCGTGCCGGCGGAGACCTTTCCGGCGCGGATAAAATAACGATTTCCATAACCGCCTTCGGCGAATCCGAAAACCGCAAAGTCGCTTACCGCTCC
>JAIRVC010000010.1 GCA_031254095.1 Acidobacteriota bacterium | reverse complement strand
CCAGTTTTTGAAAGACGACGCGACAAGCTCGTATGCGGGAATTGCGGTGAACGTCATATCCCAGTTGCGCACCGTAACAGTAGTGAGCGATATGTCAACCACGCTCCCGTCCGCTCCATGTTTGGGAATATCGAGCCAGTCTCCCTTGCGAACCAGATCCATGGCTGAAAGCTGCACTCCGGCGACAAGCCCAAGGATCGGATCCTTGAATATCAGCATCAGTATCGCGGTAAACGCGCCAAGCCCCGATATGAAATAGACGGGACTCCTTCCCGCCAGCACACTGATTGCCAGTATAATGGCGATGATAAGACCGATAACCTTCAACGCCTGAATCGCTCCGGTAATGCCAACCTTCCTTGACTCCGCGCGCATCTCGTAAATGTCCCGAACGGCGCTCAGGAACGCGTCAAATGTCGCCAGGCCAATAAGGATGTAATAGAGGCTAAGCGCCCTTGAAATCAGCACAAATGCTTCCGAATCGCCGTCAAAAATCGTCGGCAGCCCTATGGAAATCACTGTGGCGGGGAGCAGGTGAAACGCGCGCTTGAAAAGCTTTCGATTGATCAATGCGTTGTCTATGTCCGTCCTGGTTTTTTTAACGAACGATTCAATCAACGGCAGAACGACTAATATGGCAACGGCGTGGACGATAATTGCGACGACGGCAAGAATCGCGAACCTTATAAGTTGAGCGGAAATAACGACATTGTTTATAACAATGTCGTTATCCAATAATGACGTAATGTCTGATATAAATTGCTGCATTATATTCACCCGATTCCCATTCTTTTTTAAGGAAACGCCGATTAATTGCCTGAGCGGTCGAATTGCCAAATTGTTTACGTTGCGCAACGCGTAGGATATGCCGTTGCCGAGGTCCTTCCGCATCAATTCGGCGGCGGTTGCAAACGATACAATCTTTTCAAACCGGATGCAACTCATCACAAGAACGGCGCATAGACGCGCTTGTTTCCGGAAAGCGGATAGCGTAAGATATCGTCTTTAGCCGGAAGGCTTGAAAATATTGACGGGCCCCGGGCCCTGTGCAATATAACCCTCGAACCATGTCAGGTCCGGAAGGAAGCAGCATTAAGAGGTCTATTATATGTGCAACAGGTCTCCCGGGGTTCGACCCTTCATTATTATATTTCTATGCAATATCAGGTTTTAGCCCGCAAATGGCGGCCCCGTAATTTTCACGAACTGGTCGGACAGGAGCACGTCTCGCGCTCGCTGTTGAACGCCCTGCGCTCGGGACGGCTGGCGCACGCCTTTCTTTTTTCCGGCCCGCGCGGGAGTGGAAAAACCACGTCGGCGCGGATTCTTGCCAAAGCTCTGAACTGTCATGAGGGAAACCCTGGCGAGCCGTGCAGCAAATGTCCCGCCTGCATCGAAATTGCGGCGGGCAGTTGCCTGGACGTTCTTGAAATTGACGCGGCTTCAAACCGCGGCATCGACGAGATTCGCGAGCTGAAAGAAAAGGTTCGTTACAATCCGGCGCGTGACCGCAACAGGATTTTCATTATCGACGAAGTTCATATGCTTACGTCGGAAGCCTTCAACGCGCTCCTGAAGACGCTGGAGGAACCGCCGCCGCGCGTCGTTTTTATTCTGGCTACAACCGAGCATCACAAAATCCCCGCTACGATTCTTTCGCGCTGTCAGCAGTACACTTTTAAATTGATTCCTTATCCGCGAATTTTAGACAGGCTACGCGAAATCGCGCTGGCGGAAGGAATTCAGATCAGCGACGGCGCGCTCGAACTTGTAACTTTTGCAAGCGGCGGCAGTATGCGCGACGCAATGTCTGCGCTCGATCAGGTGCTGGCTTTCTGCGGCGGAGAGGTGCGCGATGAAGACGCCGCCGCGCTGCTGGGCATGGTCGAAGCGAATGTCCTTGGCCGGACTGTTCGCGCGATTGCCGAAAACAATCCGACGGAACTGCTGGAAGTCGTCGCGGGACTGGCAGAGGCCGGGCAGGATTTAAACAATTTCTGCCGCCGTCTTTCGGGGCAATTTAGAAATCTTATGGTTTTGAAAGCGGGCGTCAGCGATACCGCGCTTCTGGGCGTTCCGGAAAGTCTGCTGCCGGAGTTGCGCGAACAGTCGGAGCTTTTTTCCCGCGAGGAACTGATTCGCCTTTTCGATACGTTTCAAAAAATCGAAACCGGCATGAAGTACGCGACGCAGGTTCGTTTCCAGCTTGAAATGGGACTGATCGAACTGGCTCACGCCGCCCGCCTGCGGCCGATAGAAGATCTGATCGCGGAATTTTCCGCTTTTGCCGATGACGACGACGATGCCGCAAGCGCCGCTCCGCCGCCGAGGCCGGAGAAATCTTCAGCTCCCGCCGCCTCCACTGCGCCGCCGCCCGCCGCCGGGCGCAGCGACCGCCGCGCGGCGCCAATGACGCAAGCAGTTCAAACTGAAAGCCCGAAAGACGATCTTCTGGAAAAAGCGAAGAACGATCCGATAGTACGGTCGTTCATGGATATTTTTCCCGGCCCGGTGAGCGCCGAGAAGATCGAAAAATGAGCGATTACGCGGAGCCTATCGAGCGGCTGATCGACGAATTTCGACGCTTTCCCGGCATAGGAATAAAGAGCGCGCAGCGGATGGCTTATATCGTGCTGCGGCGCGGGCACGAAGAAAACGAACGGCTGTGCCGCGCCATTTCCGATGTAAAGGAAAAGATTCGCGCCTGTTCACGCTGCAATAATTTTTCGGATTCCGACCCCTGCCGTTATTGCGGCCCTTCGCGTTCCCCGGAAACCATATGCGTCGTCGAAGAACCCAACGACATCCTTGCCGTGGAAAAAACACGGGAATATCACGGGCGCTACCACGTTCTGCACGGCGCGCTTTCGCCGATCAACGGCGTCGGCCCGTCTGACCTCATGATAGGAAATTTGCTCGAAAGACTGCGTGAGGGAGAGGTGAAGGAAATCATACTGGCTACAAATCCCAACGTTGAGGGAGAAGCCACCGCAATCTATCTTTCAAAGCTGCTAAAACCGATCGGAGTAAAAGTAAGCCGCATCGCGCTGGGCCTGCCGGTAGGCGGCGATCTGGAATATGCCGACGAGATGACAATGACCAAAGCCCTGGAGTACCGCCACGAAATGTAATTTTCTATGGAAACGCTGATTAATCTTAGTATTGGCATATAAAGCTGTTTTTGTTATAGAATCAGAGTTTACCTGTTAATTAAACGTGAACAGTGAGTGGGCTTTTGCTTATGACCTACGCAAACCAGTTGACCATTCTGCGGATGGTCTTTGTCCCCTGTTTTGTGATTCTGCTCATTTACGGCTGTCCGCGCGCGGCAACCGTTGTTTTTCTGCTTGCCGCTTTGACGGACGG
>JAIRVC010000096.1 GCA_031254095.1 Acidobacteriota bacterium | reverse complement strand
GAATTTAGTTGGCAAACGAGATAAATTCAGAATTGCCTGACGGCAGCCGCGAGGAAGATTCCGACGAGATCAGTATTCTCGATCTTCTTCTTGTACTGGCTGCCGGTAAAAAGCTGATTATCGCGCTTACGTTTGTCTGCGGAATCGCCGCGGGCGTTATCGCTTTTTGCACGACTAAAACCTACACGGCAACCGCCACAATTCTGCCTCCTCAACAGCAGTCATCATCCGCCGCCGCCATGCTGGGACAACTGGGCGGCTTCGCGGGGCTGGCGGGGCAAAGTCTCGGTATAAGTACTCCGGCCGACGCCTATATAGGCATTCTCGAAAGCCGCACTGTGGCCGACGAAATGATTAAGCAGTTTGGATTAGAGGAACTGTATGAGGCGGAGTATCTGACGGATGCCAGAAAGCGGCTGAAATCCGTATCGGATTTTAAAACATCCGATTCCGGCATGATCAATATTTCCGTCACCGACAAAGACCCGCAACTGGCGGCGGACATGGCCAATGCGTATGTGGAAATATTAAAGACCCGGAACAACGAGCTGGCGGTAACGTCAGCCTCGCAGCAGCGGATGTTTTATGAAAAACAGTGGGAAGACGCGAAAAATCGCTTGTTTGAAGCGGAATGGGATTTAAAAAAATTTCAGGAGGAAAGCGGCATTATTCGTGTCGACAGCCAGATGGAAGCCGTCATACAGTCAATGTCTAAATTGCGCGCAGAAATCACGGCGCGCGCGGCGGTTTTGGAGCGCGTAAAAGCCGGCGCCACGACGCAGAATCCTGAAGTGCAGAGGCTTGAGGCGGAATTGCGGAAAATGCGGGACGACCTCAAGCAACTTGAGGCGCAGGACGCGGCACGCAACCGGAACGACCCGTTTCTGCCTACATCAATGATGCCGGCGGCCGGACTGGAGTACGCGCAAAAATTGAGAGACGTTAAATACTATGAAGCAATGTATGAAATTATGGCCAGGCAGTATGAAGCGGCCAGAATTGACGAGGCAAAGGAATCGCCGCTGATTCAGGTCGTAGACGACGCCGTCCCGCCGGAAAGAAAATCCGCGCCAAGGCGAAGCCTCTATATCCTTGTCGGCCTCATGCTCGGCGGAATGATTGGCGTATTCATTGTATTTCTGCGTCATGCCGCAAGCGACCCTTCGCAGGCCGAAAAGGTAGCGGAATTGCGTAATTTATTAAGTTTTGGATTGTTAAAAAAATAATACATGTATGGAATAACTCATCTCAATCAGTATAATAATGCGCTTGAGGCAGTTGCGAAACCTTCCGGCTTTACCGTCAAAAACGCCCGCGCCTCCTTGTGTGTGGTGGTGATGGGGTGAGGCGATTGCTTCGTTCTGGAAATTTTTTTTATGTGGATTAACAGCCTTTTTAGTTTTGTTTTAGCGGCCGCTTTCTGCCTGTTGTTTACGCCGGTTTTTCGCCGCTTTGGCTCCAGAATGCACATTTATACCGCATCCGGCGGGAGGCACGTCAACAGGTCGCCCGTCCCGCGACTGGGCGGCGCGCCGGTTTTTATTTCGTTCTTCGCGGCGCTCTGCGTAATTTTTTACGCAAAAGGTTTTTTTAACTTAAATCTGCCGCAGGTCGCGGCGCAGTCCCTGCTGCTTCCCCTGTTCTGCGGCGCGGCCATGGTATGGCTGCTCGGCCTCTGGGACGATATCCGGCATATTCGGGCGCGCTATAAACTGCTGGTTCAAATCGCGGTTGCCGCAGGCGCGTATTTACTCGGATTGCAGATTCACGCTATATATTTCCCCATGATCGGCGCTCTGAACCTTGGCGATTATTCTTTGCCGTTTACGGTACTGTGGATTGTCGGAATAATTAACGCCATCAACTTCATTGACGGAGTCGATGGCCTGTGTTCAAGCATCGTCATCAGTTCCCTTCTGGGAATTTCATGCCTGGCGATAATTTTCGGCGTCGATACGGGAGCTATTATCTGCTTCGCACTTACCGGATGCCTGCTGGCGTTTCTCGCGTTTAATTTCCATCCGGCTGTAATTTTCCTTGGTGACTCCGGCGCATATTTTCTTGGATTTATGATCGCGGCTATGCCTGTTTTTATTGCCGCAAAAAGCTCCTCTCCGGGTCAAGGCGTTCTTCATGCCTCTTTTATTCTGTTCCTGCTTATTCCGTTCATGGACACAGGCCTGGCTATTATCCGCCGGCGGATTATGCACATACCGATGTCTACTCCGGACAGGGGGCATCTGCACCACAGGCTGCTCGACAAGGGATACACGCATAAAAAGACCACGGCAATTATGTCTCTTTTTTCTCTTGTTTTCGTAGCCGCCGGTATTACGGCCGCAATCGGAAACCATTGGCAGACGACGGCGGCCTTTCTGACCGCGGCGGCCGCCGCTTTCCTGTTGCTGAATTTATGCGGCGTCAAATCATTAAGGGGTTTGAAGTCGAAACACGCGATGAGCGCTACAAAAGCGGTTCTTTTGAAAGAATACGCGCCGTCGCTTCTCCATGACCTGAACGGCGCAACCGACTGGACGCAGGCGAAAAAAATCCTGGATGACTTCTGCTGGAATACAAAAATGGGCTCGGTGTATATTATCTGTCAAAAAAACGCCGGCAATTACGTTGCGTGGAACTGGCACAACAAATTTACCGCCATGTGCCGCCGCCAGCCGCAAGTAAATAAAACCTACACGGTTCTTTATGACGACTCATGCTACCAGTTTTATTTTTGCTGGGATTCCGAATACAGCAGCGTACAGAAAGACACGGACGCGCTTTTAGAGGTAATTTCAAAAGCGGTTGGAAAATCCTGCCACGAAAAATTTTTCTCCTCCGGCGCCGCGCTTGAAAAGGCCGCGCTTGAAAAGAATGAAGACCGGCTTGTTGCGGTAGAATGCGACCTGCGTCCCCGGATGCCTATAAAATCCGCTGAAAAAATTCATGCGAGCGGGATTTGACCTTGATGCCTTTATAAGGCGTTGCGTCACAAAACGTGAGCGGAGCCTGCTGGCCGATGATCTCGCCGGATGCGATGCTGAATTGCGCGCGCGCATTACAGGGGCGCGCGTACTTGTAATCGGCGGCGCGGGGTCTATTGGCTTGAGTTACATCAAGGCGTTGCTGCGTTTTAACGCGGCAAAACTGGTCGTCATCGACATAAGCGAAAATGAATTAACGGAACTGGCGCGCGATCTGCGAAGCGCCGGGGAATATCAAATTCCCGAAGATTTCGTCACGTATCCGGTTAATTTCGCGGATCATGTATTTAAAAAGCTGTTCCGGGCGCACGGGCCTTTTGACATCGTGGCGAATTTTGCGGCTCATAAGCATGTGCGCAGCGAAAAAGATGTTTTTTCGATTGAGGCCATGATCGAAAACAATGTGTTTCGGGCGCGGAAGCTGCTTGATCTTATGTGCGAGATGCCGCCCCGGCATTTCTTCTGCGTCTCCACCGACAAGGCCGCAAATCCGGCAAATATCATGGGGGCGAGCAAGAAGCTGATGGAAGAACTGATATTGGCTTACACGGATCGCCTGCCTGTGAAAACCGCGCGATTTGCGAATGTGGCTTTTTCAAACGGAAGCCTGCCGTTCGGTTTTCTGCAGCGCCTGCGCAAGCGGCAGCCGTGGGCCTGTCCGCGAAACATACGGCGATTTTTTGTATCGCCCGGCGAATCGGGCGACTTGTGTCGTCTGGCCTCAATTATGAGCGAATGCGGCGACATTGTTTTTCCGAAGCTTGATCCCGCGCGCGACATGATTTCATTTGAACAGCTGGCAAACGATCTGCTGCGCGAACTCGGCATGGAACCCGATCCCTGCGATACGGAAAACGAAGCGCGCGAGAAAATGAAAAAACGCGGCGGCGGAAGCGCCGCCGGAAAATGGCCTGTATATTTTTTTGAGTCCGACACCAGCGGCGAAAAAATATTCGAGGAATTTTACACGCCGGATGAAACGCTGGACATGGGCACGTTTATAAATCTGGGCGTGGTAAAGAACGCGAAACGGCGTCCCCTTTCGGAAATCGACGCGATTTTCGAGGATCTGCGGAAGCTTTTCGCTT
>JAIRVC010000057.1 GCA_031254095.1 Acidobacteriota bacterium | reverse complement strand
GAAAAATCCCGACGAGTATCGCGACCTGCTCGTGCGAGTCGCCGGTTATTCGGCGTATTTCGTGGAGCTTAACAAAGCCTTGCAGGACGACATCATCGGCCGCACATCGCTGTCGTTTGATTAGCCCGGATATGCCGTTTCAGCGGATAATTCGTCCAGCGACTCCTGCACACGCCTGTCGTATTCTTCGAGCCGCTCTTTCGGAATACCGGCGTTGACATAAACCGGCTCTCCGATCTCGACTCGCGCGCGGGAAAACGGCACGGGTATCTCGAAATGATCCCAGCTTTTCAGCGTCCATTTTCTTTCCGCCGATACGTTGAAAGGAAGAACCGGATGCCCGCTCTTCCATGCGATGTAGATCGGGCCGCGCTTGACAACATGGCGCGGGCCGCGCGGGCCGTCTATGGCAAAGCCGATGTCCCGGCCGTTCCGCAATGCCTCAAGCGCCTCGCGCGTCGCGCCGACGCTTCCACGCGAACTTGACCCGCGCGCCGCGTGATATCCCAATCTGCGAATCACTCCCGCGATGTAGTCGCCGTCCCTGTGCCGGCTTGTCATAACGACAATGCCGCGATTGCGAAAGAAATAGCTCGCAACAAATATCCGGCCGTGCCAGAAAACCATAATCGGATTTTTTTCAGCGCGGTAAACGGATTCAAGCCTGTCCCATCCTTCAACACGCCAGCGCAGCGTTTTGCCGACGCAGAGGATAAGCCAGTATCCCAGCAATGAAATGATATGCGTTTTCAGCCGTTTGATGATTTTCAACAGAATGCTATTCGTAACGGAGAGCTTCTATCGGATCGAGCATCGCCGCCTTGCGCGCCGGCCAGACTCCAAAGATGAGCCCGATTGCGATTGAAACGCCAAGACCGGTAACGACCGCCCAGAGCGGTATGGCCGCGGGCAGTTCGGGTATCAGCAAGACGATCATCCAGCTCAAAAATGCCGCTATTATAACGCCGAATAATCCGCCCATGCCGGAAAGGGTCATCGCCTCGAACAGGAATTGAAGCACAATGTCGTTTTTTGTCGCGCCGACGGCTTTGCGCACCCCGATTTCGCGCGTCCGCTCCGTCACGGAAACAAGCATGATATTCATCACGCCTATTCCGCCGACCAGAAGGCCGATGCCCGAAATGGAAATCATCGCGATGCCGAGCATTGCCGTGATCGAATCAAGCTGTTCCATTATTTTGTCGGCTGTCGTCAGATCAAAATTGTTCTCTTCATTGTAGCCGACGCCCCTGAGCCGGCGCAGCAGGCTCTCAATTTCACCCAGCGCCTGATCGCGCATTCCGGATTTTGCCTGAATGGCAAGCTCAATATTTTCGTTGTCTGGCGTCATCCGGCGCAGCGTTCCAAAAGGAATCATCACAAAATTGTCCGCGCCCGATGTCAGAAAACTGGTTTTGCTCTTTGCCGCGACGCCGACCACGGTAAATGGACGGCCGCCTATGAGAATCTGCTTGCCTACGGGATCCATAGCTTCGCCAAACATCGCCTCGGCGGCGTCGGGACCGAGTACTGTCACCGGCATACGCCGTCTTTCCTCGGAATCCGAAAAAAACCGGCCGTTTTCTATGTCCACGTTTCCCACCGCGCCGTAATTCGCGGAAGCCCCGTAAAACTGCGAACTCCGGAGCCGGTTGCCCTGGTACTGTATCTGAAAGTTTCTCATGTTGCTGGACAACGCCAACGCTACATCCTGAACGGCGGGGCATTGTTCCCTGATTGCCGCGGCGTCCGTGATTTTAAGCGGTTTGCGCATCCTTTCTTCCCTTGACAGCCTTCCCGTTTGTACAATTGGCAGATGAGACGCATAGATGTTGTTCGCGCCCGCTCCCTCAAGCATGTCCACAATGCTTCCTCTCAGACCGGTCAGCGCCGACGCGATAACGATAACGACCACAACTCCCACGACAATTCCCAGTATCGTCAAAAACGACCGGAATTTGTGCGACAGAAGCGTATCAAGCGCCATTTTCAGGTTTTCGCGGTAATCCACCATAGGATTTTCCTTATTCTTTTGCGATAGCCACAACCGGACTCAGCTTTGACGCCCTGTAAGCCGGATAAATGCCGGATATGATGCCGATGCCGCCCGAAGCCAGAAGCGCCATTACAATATATCCGACGGAAATGTACATGGGCAATCCGGCCGCCGCTTCTACCAGCGCGCAGGCGCCGTAGGCGAGCAGAATGCCGATCGCCCCGCCGAATGTGGCCAAAAGCGCCGATTCAACCAGAAATTGCATCATAATGTCGCTGCGCCTTGCACCCACCGCCTTGCGGGTTCCGATCTCCACGGTCCGTTCCGTAACAGTGACCAGCATTATATTCATAACCACAATGCCGCCTACGACCAGCGAAATCATTGTGATCGGGGTAATAGCCATGGCAATGACTCCGGTTAACTGCCCAAGCATCTCCTGAACGGCGTCGCTCGCCAGCATACCGAAAGCGTCGTCCTGTCCCGGCCGCTGCTTATACCGCGCGCGAAGAATCTGCCGCACCTCGTCCATCGTATAGGTAAGCATTTCCTCCGAAGCCGCGCGCACCCGGAACTGAATTGACTGGCGGCTGCCGTAACGTTTCAGAAAAACCGTGTAGGGAATATACACGTTGCGGTCAAGCGACCGCCCCATCATGCTGCCGTTTCTTTTTTCGACGCCGATCACGGTGTATTTATCGCTTCCCAGCCGGATTTCTCTTCCCAGCGCTTCCGCCGTGCCGAAAAGCTCATCCCGTATTTCCGCGCCGATTACAACAAAGGGGCGCGCCTGTTTGACATCAAAGGTGGAAAAAAAGCGGCCTTCGTCAAGGTCAAGCGCCTGGATTTTCGGCATATCTTCGCTGACGCCCTGCACCTGTGCGTCGTAAATAATATGCCCGGCGCGTTTGACATCGGCGCTGCGCCCCATCATCGGCGAGATCGCCTGACAGCTTTCACACCGCGCGGCGACGGCTTCCATGTCTTCGCGTTTTATATTTTTATTGCGCCGGACGATTAACTCCCAATCATCGGCGGAAACCCCCGTGAGCGGAAAACGCGAGACCATGAATGTATTGCTGCCGAAATTCGAGGAAATCCTATCAGAGGCAAAATTGCCGAAACCGCTTATGGCGCCGCCGACGGTTACAACCGAAGCTACGCCGATGATGATCCCAAGCAGCGTAAGAATGGAACGCATCTTGTGCGACCAGATGGAATCAATCGCGATACGGAAAGCTTCCCAGAGCGCCGCGCCAAAGCGCATATGCCCGGTTTTGTTCGTCGAAATATAAGGCTGTTTCATTTCCATAGTTCAGATTCCGGCAGTCATGCGTCAGACGGACAGGGCGTTTTCCCGGTGCGCCATCTCCGCTTGAAGGCACAATCTTACTATACGTTGAAAACCTGTGAAAGGTTAATACGAAGTATAAAGGAAGTCGCGGCGCGCCGGCGTAAATCCGCTATTGCAAATGAACTCCCTGGCCTCCGCTTCAGTATTAAGGCCGTAACTCGTAAGAACGTTTTCCTCAAATACCACGGACGAGATGTCGTCGGCCCCGGCATGGAGAGCCAGTTCGCCGATGCCGCGCCCCATGCCCAGAACGGAAGCTTCAATGTGCGGAATGTTGTCAAGGAAAAGCCGGCATAATCCCAGAAGTTTCAGATATTCGCGCGCCGGAACGGAGCGAATTGGAAAATTCGCCGTCTGCTTCTGAAATGTCCACGGGATGAACGCTAAAAGCCCGCCGGCGCGGTCCTGCAGTTCGCGGACAACGCGCAGATGTTCGATTATCTCCTCCTCTGTTTCGACGGAACCTATAACTATATTGGCGCTTCCCTTCATGCCTTCTTCAAAGCATGTCTCCATAACGCGCACCCAGTTCTCCACTGAAATTTTTTTTGGCGAAAGAATGGCGCGCACGCGGTTGCTGAGAATTTCCGCGCCCGCGCCCGGTATTGAGTCCATTCCGGCGGCTTTCAACTCCCGGATAATTTCGCGGACAGGCTTCCCGGTTTGCGATTCCATCCCGCAGATCTCGCCCGGAGAAAACGCCCGGATGTGAATATCCGCGCCGAACTCCTTTTTAACGCCGCAAAGAATATCGAGGTAATAATTAAACGGAATGCCGGGATTCACGCCTCCCTGTAGAAAGATCTGGCGCGCGCCAAACGCGGCGGCTGTCCGCATTTTTGCAAGAACTTCCTCAATCGTCAGCACCCGCCCTGCCGGATCGCCGGGCGGGCA
>JAIRVC010000048.1 GCA_031254095.1 Acidobacteriota bacterium | reverse complement strand
GCGTTCGAGCAGAACGCGCAGGAAGTTGGACGCAATCGGCGTCAGGGGATGTTCCGCCAGAAGCGCGTCCAGCAGTTTCTCTTTCTCGTCGCGCGGTATCGCCAGAGAATCAAACACCTTGCGCACATCCGGATGTTTTTCGAAAATTTTAGAGAACATCCTGAGGTCTTCGGCTACCTTATCTTCAATTTCCTGCTCAAAAGCGACTTCCGCCAAGGACCGGGCGTATTTTCCAAGTATCGCAACTGGTATCACTGACTCACTCCCGTAAATTCAATCGACTCAAACTATCATGCAGAATACCGTGCGGTCAAGAGCGGAGGTGTTTCATTATTCTATTAAAATTCGCTCTTAAAACCATTACCGGAAATTCCGCGAATGGTGTTAGAATCGGCACGTTCCGTATAAAAAATTACTTTTTTTCAGGAGGTCGAGCTTAATGACGACATGGCATGAATATCTGAGAAATGAAGGACAGCCTCCCGCGTGGCCTTATCCGATTCGTTTCGGGCAGGAGCGGGTGATCGATACTGACGTTCTGGTGATCGGAGGCGGCATTGCCGGTTGCTGGGCCGCCATCAGCGCCGCGCGGCAGGGAGTGAAGGTCGCGCTGGTTGAAAAAGGAGACGTCGCACGCAGCGGTTCCGGCGGGCCCGGCTGCGACCATTGGTGCAACGCGCCAGCCAATCCACTGTCGCGGGTAAACCCGGACGAGTGGGCTGCGCATATGGCCGACCGTCCATACTGCAACGGCATAGGAATACAAATCCAGTGCAGGGAGGATTTTGACACGCTCCTTGAAATGGAGCAGATGGGCGGAAAGATCCGCGACACGGGAGACGAATATGCCGGCGCGGAAGGCCGCGACGACAAAACGAAGTTCATGATTTCACCGCGCTACGGAACCATACACAGCTATCTGCCTGATCCGCATATGGGAGAACCCGGATTTAATCCGCCGGAGACGCGCAACAATGTCGTCATCCGCGTCTGGGGCAACACGTTCAAACCCATTCTCAAGAAGGAATGCAAGCGGCTGGGCGTCGAGGTATTCGACCGCGTAATGGGAACCAGCCTGTTGAACGAAAACGGCGCGCAGGGCGCGCGCGTGGTCGGCGCCACGGGACTGAACGGCCGCACCGGGGAATTTCTGATCTTCCGCGCAAAAGCCGTAATTCTCTCAACGGCCGGCGGCGGATCGCTCTGGTTAATGAGCATGGAGCACGGAGGTTATTCCAACATGCACTCGCGAGCCATCAGCGGCGACGGCACGACCATGGCGTGGAAAGCGGGAGCGGCTCTTACAAAGATGGAAAGCAGCAATGTTTTGCAAATCGCCACAGGCCTGAAACATAAATGGTACACCGGCGGCGGCGACGCGAGCTATGAAAACGTTCCGATCGTAGACGCGAACGGGCGCAGGCTTCCTTATCCGATCCAGGGCTGGGAGGACGCCGGCGCGATGCTTCCGTCACCCGAGGTCGAGGCAAAAATCAGGGAAGGGATTTTGAAAGGGGAATACGAACTGCCGTTTTACGGCGATTTCCCCGCCATGCCCGAAGTCGAGCGCCGCGCCACCTGGAATCTGATGCTGGCCGAAGAGGCCACAACCAGGATATTTATAAACACCATGAAGCAGGGAGGATTTGACATCAACCGCGATCTCCTGCAGAGCTACAAGTTCATCGAAGGGCAAAGCCTGCCGCAGTGGCGCGACGCCGGATACGGCGGCGGTCTTGTGGTTGACTGGAATCTGCAAACGACCGTGGAAGGACTGTACGCCGCCGGTACGCAGACGTTCTCGCCCGAAGATCACAGCTACGCCGCCGCCACCGGACGTTATGCGGGGCGCAAGGCCGCCGCTTACATCAGAGAAACCGGCGATCCGCAAATCCATCGCGATCAGGTTGAACGGGAAAAAAACCGTGTCTTTGCGCCGACAAAACGCGGGAGCGGCATCGAATGGAAGGAACTTCACTCCGGCATCACCCGCGCCATGCAGTATTACGTAAGCGAGTTCAAGACCGAGCGGCTGCTTAAAATGGGGCTCGACGAGCTTGAAAGACTGGAAGCCGAATCTGTTCCGCGTCTGTTTGCCCATGACCCGCATAAACTGATGCGCACGATTGAGGATCTCAGTATGCTGGAAAACGCGAAAATCATTATTCACGCCTCGCGCGCGCGCAAAGCCAGCAGCACCCCTTTGAATTTCAAACGTATTGATTTCCCGGAGAACGATCCGGCCGAATGGCAAAAGTTTCTTACGTTAAGGCTGGAGAACAATCAGGTGCGGATGGGCGAACTGCCGCCGCGTTTCTGGGGAGATATGGCGCGGCAGTACGAGGCGCATAATAAGGACTATACCGGCGTTTACGCGCCCAAATGAAAAATTAATATTTGAGAATGGAGGAAAAATGGCGTCCGAACAGAATGTATTTGCGATTCCCAATATTCCCACCCCCAGTATGCCGGTGATATTTGATCCGAAGGTCTGCAAGGGGTGCAACAACTGTGTGGAAGTATGTCCCATCGACGTTTTTATTCCGAATCCGCGCAAGGGAGCGCCGCCCATAATTTTGCACGCGGAAGAATGCTGGTATTGCGGCTGCTGCGTCGATGACTGCCCCAGCCCCGGCGCCGTCCAGTTCAACTGGCCGCTGCCGTTGAAGCCCCGCTGGAAAAACAAGGAAAGCGGAGAAGTCCGGCAGTTGCGGTAATTGAAAACAGCGCCTCAGGCGCGAAACATGAGCAGGCAACCTCCGAAAACCTCAAAATCAAGGCTTGCGACTGAGGCAAAAGCGGAGTTTACATATAGGTAAA
>JAIRVC010000001.1 GCA_031254095.1 Acidobacteriota bacterium | reverse complement strand
GTGATTTGCGGCGTAACCGTCAGTTCCAGCGCCGCGTCGAAAAACTGAACCGAAACGGTGTTGTCCTGCACGATCTGCACCGGAAACCGTATACCGTTGCTTATATTTGCAGGGCTGTTGTTCTGGACGATGACTTTAGGCTGGGCGATCATTTTTGCCGATCCCTTGCTTTCGCCTGCCGTAATGGCGGCGTCAAGCAGGAATGTATCGACAAGATTTCCTATCGAGACTCCGATGCCGCCGAACGGCGAGCGCGACGGGAGATTTACGTTGAGGTTACCGCCGGTATCGCCTAAGCCGGGACTGACGCCCGGACTGTCGCTGCTGCTTCCGGTGTCGCCCATAGGCCTGCCGACTTCCGGCTGAAGATAATTGGGGTTGCCTCCGCCTACGGTTACGCGCTGACCGGCGCCCTGCACGAAGCCGAACTGAACGCCGATGTCGCGGGCAAAATTGCGGGTCGCCGATACGATCCGCGTTTCAATTTCCACCTGGGGTTGTGGAATATCCAACGAGTCAACGAGTCTGTATATCTCTTCAATGGATTCGAGCAAATCTATAATAATCAGTGAATTTGTCCGGTCGTCCACATTGATGATGCCCCGCGCGGTTTTCTGGTCTTCGATAAGAGTTTTCAGTTCAGACGCCTTGGCGTAATTCAGCCGTTTGACGCGGGTTTCGAGCTTGCCCGCCATTATTTTCGCGTTCCGCAGTTCTTCTTCCTGTTTGGCTTCATCCTGCAGCGTTTTCTTTGACATCACGCGGACTACAGAACCTTCGATTTTTTTGTCCAGACCGTGGTTTTTCAGAACGATGTCGAACAGCTGATCCCAGGGTATCTTGACGACCGTGAGAGTGGTTGTGCCTTTTATCGCCGGGTCGGGTATGATATTGATGTTGCCGATCCTTGCCATCACTCTGAAAAAATCAACAAGGGGCATGTCTACAACGTCCACGTCCACATATTCTCCCGTAAAGCTGATGTTCTGCACGGAAGTCTGGGCGACAGGAAGAACCATCGGAGTCAGCGAGGCGATCTGGACGGGCTGCGCCGCGGCAGGTCTGGCCATCTGCGTTGCTTCCCTGATGCCGGCAACCTGAGCGGGCGAAAAACCGATTGCTTCCCGCGCGGGCGCGGTTGAGACAGGAGGAACTGCCGGGGTCAGCGAGGCAATCTGCACCGGCTGCGCCGCGGCAGGACTGGCTGTCCGTTTTGTCGCCGCAACGAGCGGTTCGGAAAATCTAACGGTTTTCTGTGCCGGTTCGTTCGCCGTCAATGGAATTTCCGGCGTAGCCGGGGAAGCGATGGGATCGGTCATGCCGTACTTTTCTTCGATAAAGGGCTGATCCGCCGGCGCTACAGCCGACACCGTGTCCATGATTGGCGCTGTGACAGTGAGTTTTTCTCCGGATTTACCGAAAGACGCCTCCGCCAGTTTTTGTTCCGGCGGTTCCGGCGCGATTTCAGCGACTGCGGCGGTTTGAGCAGCTTTGACCGCGTTAACCTGATCCTGCGTTTTCGCGAACTGCGGAACAAAAAATGTCAACAAAAGAAGTATTCCATAAGCCGCGCCTCTTACTTTGCTCGTTATGGAATTACTGTTAATTGTAAGTCGAATTTTCATACCGTATTCCTATGAGTTTCTTAGCCGCTTGGTGATTTCCGTGGTCACGGTTTTTCCGGACCGCATGAAGGTCTCACGAACAAAAACAACAGAGTCACTTTCAATGGTTTGTATGTACCCGTCAAAAAGGCGATCTCCCTCGCGGAGAAAATACGCTTTATTATCGGCGCCGCGTATTACCGCTATGCGCTGGTTGCCGCTTCGGATCACGATTCCTTCCAGTTTTGCCTTGTCGATAAAGGTGCCGGCGATTCCGGGCGGCGGCGTTCCGCGAGAAATTTCTTCGTCCTTAAATACTACATTTTTGGCGGACGTGTCAGGGACAATGTATAAAAACGGATCACGCCGGTTGCTGGGTTCATAAAGAACGGCTGCCGGCGTCAAGGAGCTTTTCGCTGATACATCCGGAACGTCGGCGGAAACATCGGCGCTTTCCTTGTCCTGCGCTAATGCCGGAAGAACGAGCGGAATCAGCAAAATCAGGCTTAAAACCGTTCGGGGCAGGCGGCCGGAATGGATATGGCGAATTGACGCCCCTGTCCGCCGGCATTCTTCTAACGTGTTAATGGCCGGTGAGTTTCTGAAAATCACTTCATTCACTCCTCTATATCGAGCTGGCCGGACAGATCGCCCTGGACATACGTGGTCAGCGTGCCGGTTGCGACGAGCGTCCGGCTGGAATCTGTCTGGTTGATGATATTGTTTATGGTGACCGTCGGCACATCGACAATGCGCGGCGCATGACTCATCTTTTCAAAAAAACGTCCCAACCCGTGATAGTTTCCTTCCAGCCGGATTTCTACCGGCCAGTCGTAATAAAAATCGTGGGAAACAAGCGCTCTCGGCCGGAACAGATTGATCTTTAGATTGCTGGAAACAGCCATATCCTGAACGCTTCTCAGGAAATCGGCAGCTTCTTTTGTCGTGGGAAGAATGGCCTGCATTGCGGCCAGGCGCTGCTCAATTTCCTCCAGATCTTTCTGATATTGAGCATACTGGGCTTTTACGGCCGCAGCCTGTTGCAGTTGCACCATGAGCTTCTCGTTTTTGCTTATGACAGAGGCGAGTTGCTCGTCTCTGGGTTTCTGGTAAATCCAATACC
>JAIRVC010000386.1 GCA_031254095.1 Acidobacteriota bacterium | reverse complement strand
ACCACGCAAATTCCGGCAGTCGTCGCCTGCGGCCCTGCGGGCGAGCGAAAGGTTCGCTATGCCGCGCTTTTACACGGCCCGGGTTCACAAGCCGCCATGTGCGGATACGGTGGCGTATTCGGCTCGAAGAACCTGAAGGCGATCAGCGTTATCGGCACAGGCGGCGCGCCGATCGCCGACCCGCAGGCGCTTATGGACGCCCGCGTCTGGTTCCGTCAGTTCCAGTGGGATGTTGACAATCCACGCGACGCCGAAATGTTTTCAAGCGGTTATAGCCTGATTAAAGGCGCTCCCAGCGGCGGCAACGTATCCAATGGCGACCGCATTCCGGCGCGCGCCGCGGCCTGCGCGGCCTGTCCGCGCGGCTGCCGCCAGAGGCTCGCGACGGCGGACAGCAACGAGTCCGTCTGCGCCGGCAGCATGTTTGCCCGTATCGGCGGCGGCGGAATGTTCGGCGCCAAACCTGGCGCCAAGCCCAATCCGAATGCCATGCCTGCGGCCATGAGTTCAAAACTGACCCGCCAGGGCAATGATCTTATGCATCGTTACGGTCTCGGTCACTGGCCGCTTATGGCTGTCAGAAGCTACGTCGACACTGTATTGCGCGAGGGACTCGTCAAGGCCGAATTGCCTCCGTCAAATACCTATGCCTATTACGAAGCGCTCTACCGGATTATCTCGACGCGCGAGGGAGAACTTGGCGAACTGGCTGCGGAAGGCCCGGCCCGCATGGCGGAAAAGCTTGGCCGGTACAAGGAAGACGTTCATGGCGGCAGGGTGCGCCTCACTTACTGGGGCACGCAGGAGCACTACGACACCATGACCCAGCTGGAATGGGGCTACGGCTCACTGTTCGGCGAACGCGACCTGATGCTGCATCAGATGTCCAACTATCCGTTGCACTGGATGGCGCAGGAACGCAACCCGTATCTGACCGCCGAGGAGGCGTCAAAGCTTTACGCGGAAGCGATGATTCCGTACCAGGACGACCGTTACCTTGTGGACTACGGCCTCAGTGACGCGACCGGAATCTACTCCGACTCCAAAATCAGGCTGACCGCCTGGACCAAGCATTATGAAAAGTTCTGGCACGGGATGGGCTTCTGCGGCTGGCGCTGGCCGCAGTGCATCACCAACAACACCGCCGATCGCCGGGGCGCGACTCCGAACGCCGAACCCAGGTTCTGGAACGCGATTACGGGACAGAACAAAACTTTTGCCGACTGCATGGAAACCGGGCATAAGATTTTCACGCTCGACCGCGCCATCTGGAACCTCCAGGGACGCACCAAAGCAATGGAGGTTTTCCCGGATTACATCTACGACCGGCCTTCAGGCGGAAGCATACAGCCGATGGTCAATGAACAAGGTCAGTGGGTTTACGACCAGGGGAAGGGACGGCAGCACGACCGGGCCAAGTTTGAAGACTTCAAAACACGCTTCTACAAATTTGAAGGCTGGAACCCTGACAACAGCTACCCCACGCGAGCGACGCTTGAAAAGATGGGCATGAAAAACGTCGCCGACGTGCTTCAGTCAAAGGGCAAGCTCGGATAGTTTTTTAGGGGAACACTGATTAATTGTCTGTGTTTCCCTGGTCAAATCAGGAGGCCGGGGGTTGAATAATTCCCGGCCTCTTTCTTTTTTGGGAATTCTCTGGCGGCAGACGATGGAAACCGCTATACTTAATCTTTTGTAATTTAAGAGGCTGATAAATGAAAGAAGGAATCCATCCGAAATACAACGCCGTAACGGTCGGTTGCGCCTGCGGCAACAAGTTTGAAACCCGTTCCACCAAGTCCGATATCAGGCTGGAACTCTGTTCCGCCTGTCATCCGTTTTTTACCGGCAAGCAGAAGCTTGTTGACACCGCCGGCCGCATTGAACGTTTCCAGAAACGGTACGGTCTGGACGCAAAGGGCAACAAAGCCTAATAGCGCCTCCATGTTTTGGCATAATCTTTTTTAAATGGCGGATACAAAATCCACGGCGTCTCCTGAGGATATCCTTGTAGGCGGGCAGGCGGTCATCGAAGGCGTCATGATGCGCACGCCGCGCGCTTACGCGGTCGCAGTGCGCCGTCTGGACGGAACCGTCGAAGTCAAACGCGAGCCGGTCAAGCGCCTTTCCGAGCGTTGCGGGGTTTTCTCATGGCTGGTTATTCGCGGTTTCGCCGTGCTTGTGCAGTCGCTTGCTCTCGGCATTAAAACGCTGAATTTTTCCATCAATGTTTCCATACAGGATTTGGAAAAGCAGGAGGCCGCAAAAAACGGCGAATCTGAAAAACCTGAAACCGAAAAGAAAAAATCGGGGAGCAACGCTCTTCCGGTGGCCATGTCAATGGTTCTGGGCGTGGCGGCGGCCATACTCCTGTTCATTCTGCTTCCGCTTGGCTTGACCACGTTTTTAAAAGGTTATTTCAGCGTTATAGAAAACTGGGTTGCTTTCAACCTCGTGGACGGCGTAATCCGCGTTGTGATTTTCTTCGCGTATCTGCTGGCGATCAGCAGGCTTAAAGATATTCAACGCGTTTTTGAGTATCACGGGGCGGAACACAAAGTGGTGCATACCTGGGAAGACGGCGCGGAGCTGACCGTGGCGAACGCAAGAGAGCGTTCGACGCAGCACCCACGTTGCGGCACAAGTTTTCTGATGTTCGTGATGGTTGTCAGCATACTGGTTTTTTCGCTTTTCAAATTCCATGCGTTCTGGGCGATTTTCCTGTCGCGGGTAATACTGATTCCTGTGGTTTCCGGACTGTCCTACGAACTTATCCGCCTTTCCGCTCCGCGCTGCAAAAAGGGATTTTTCCGGCTGCTTGTGTTTCCCGGGCTTACGCTGCAGCGCATTACGTCAAGGAAACCATCCGACGACCAGCTTGAAGTCGCCATTCGGGCGCTGCAAGAATCGCTTGAACTTGAGCGCAAATCCGCGTCCGCGGCTTAGCCCGGATATTCCAATGGAATTATTGTATTTTAACAACAAAGCTCTTTTCTGATCGCTGAACACTGATTGGAACGAATCGTTATGATTGACAAACTTACTGCTCTTGAAAAGAAATTCGAGGAACTTGGAACGCTTCTTGCCGACCCCGAAATCATAGCGGATCAGGCCGTTTACCAGAAACACGCAAAAAACTACCGCGACCTTGGCGTTGTCGTAGAGAAATTTCGCGAGTACAAAGGCATTCTGAAAGGGATCGAAGACGCCCGCGCGCTCTCCGGATCCGAAACCGATCCGGAAATGCGCGCGCTGGCCGGCGAGGAACTTGTTGAGCTTGAGGCCAAAGAAAAAGAATGTGAAGTGGAGCTGAAGCTGCTCCTTATGCCCAAAGATCCCAACGACGAGCGGAACGTGCTGCTGGAGATTCGCGCGGGAACCGGCGGCAATGAATCCACGCTGTTTGCGGCCGAGCTGTTTCGAATGTATTCCCGCTTTGCCGAACGAACTGGCTGGCGTGTTGAGATCATGGATTCGCACGAATCGGAAATAGGCGGCTTCAAGGAAGTCGTCGCCATGATCGAAGGCGGCCGGGTGTACAGCAAGCTCAAATATGAAAGCGGCGTCCACCGCGTGCAGCGAGTGCCGGAAACGGAGGCCAGCGGCCGGGTGCATACGTCCGCCGTAACGGTGGCGGTGCTGCCCGAAGCGGACGACGTTGAGATTGACGTCGATCAAAAGGATATACGCATCGACACATTCTGTTCTTCCGGGCCCGGCGGCCAATCGGTCAATACGACATATTCCGCCGTGCGTATCACGCATATTCCCACGGGTATTGTGGTTTCGTGTCAGGACGAAAAGTCGCAGATCAAAAACCGGGCAAAAGCGATGCGTGTTTTGAAATCGCGTCTTTACGACATCGCGCTTCAGGAGCAGCAGAAATCCATCGCGGAAAACCGCCGCAATCAGGTCGGCTCAGGCGACCGGAGCGAAAAAATCCGGACTTACAACTACCCGCAAAACCGCGTGACCGATCATCGCATCGGCCTGACGATTTACAATCTTTCCGAGTTTATGGACGGGAGCGTTACGGCGGTCATCGACGCGCTTTTTACGCACTATCAGGCGGAGCGGCTAAAGGAAACCGCATAGCGCCAGGAAAAAAGGCAGGATTGCATTATGCGCGTTGTTCGTTTTTTGTCGTGGGCGGCGGTTTTGTTCTGCGCCTGCGTGCTAATTGCGGATGATCAGCCTGAAGCGCCTGCCACGTTCACTGTTCAGGTCAATACAGTTTCCATTGACGTAGAGGTTCTTGATAAAGACGGCGTTCCTGTTTTAGGTCTTGATCAAAGCGATTTTGTGGTGAAGGAAAACGGCCACGAGGTGAAAATCTCCAATTTTTCGAGGTGGACCGACCGGCCGGTCAGTCTGGCCATTATTCTCGATACAAGCACTATAACTCTCGACAAATTGTCTATTGCCAAGGAACATATCATGCAGATGCTGCATATATTCGACGGCAAAGATGAGCTTTCTCTCTTTTCTTTTGACCACCGTAACGCCTGGCTGGAAGCCGACCTGACCCACGACAAGAAACAGATAATCGACGCGCTTGACAACATCTCTGTTCCTTCTCGCCGTAGGGGCGGCGGCAGTGCGGAATATTTCGGCAAACTTCCCTATACCGCTCTGGCAATTGATAAAGCTTTGTTAAACATTGAAAAAAGCTCTATTAAAAGAAAGACGCTGCTGGTTATTTCCAACCGGTTCCGCGGCTTGGGGCCGGCAACCGTGGATCACATACGCGATTCCGAATGCACCCTGTTTACCCTTGCGTTCACAAACAAGGCGGCTGCGATCATCACAATACTCGGCGACAGGATACACCAGAACCGGTTGATGCGCGATTCCGGGGGACGGAAATTCTCCGCCGAGAACGAGAACATTTCTGAAACCTGCCGCATCCTCGTATCCACGCTGAAGAACTATTATTCCATTGGATACCAGACGGAGATCAAACCGGGAGATAAAAATCGGCGGCGCATTGAAGTAAAAATGCCCGGGAAGAAATACGTCATAAACGCGCGCCGGTTTTACACGCCCAAATCACGTTAGATGACTGAGACTGTAGAAACGGCGCGGCGGGAAATTATTCAGGAATTGCGACGCGCCGGAATTGAATCGCCTGAACTTACAGCGGATTTGCTGATAGGCTTTGTCATTGAACGCGACAGGGTTTTCATCCTGAGCCATCCTGGATATCCGCTTGGCGGCGATTCCCGCGCCCGTCTGAACGGCCTTGCTGCCCGCCGCGCGCGGGGGGAACCGCTGCAATACCTGACCGGCGAGCGGGAATTTTACGGCCGCGCGTTTCATGTAACGCCCGACGTTTTGATTCCCCGTCCGGAAACCGAATTTCTTGTTGAGGCGGCCATTGGGCTTATCCGGACAAACCGGGGACGGTTTTCATCGAATATCCGGTTCGCGGATGTCGGAACGGGTTCCGGCTGCATCGCCGTTTCGGTGCTCTGCGAAATCCCGGACGCCTTTTGCTGCGCGATTGACAGTTCTTTTCCCGCGCTGACAGTGGCCATGAAAAACGCGCGGCGGCATCACGCCGACGGCCGCATGGCGGCGATCTGCGGCGATCTGCTTACGGGCGTGGCAACGCACGAATGTTTCGATTTCATTCTGAGTAATCCCCCGTATATTGCCCGAATGGATTATAATAACCTCTCTGTGGAAGTCAGAGAGTTCGAGCCCGGCCTTGCGCTTTTCGGTGGCGATGACGGCTTTGAGATCTATCGCAGGCTGATTCCCGCAAGCTTTAGACGCCTTTCGGCCGGAGGGTATCTCCTTCTGGAACTGGGAGCGGGACAGGCCGTAGAGGTTGAACGCCTGACGGCGAAAGAGGGTTTTTTGACGGAAACGATTGTAAAAGACTTGCAGGGTATTCCGCGCTGTCTTGCCGCGCGGAAACCGTATCGGAGCGTACATGGATAAGATTCGTATAGTAGGCGGCAAAGAACTGCTGGGGCGCGTGGAGATCAGCGGCGCGAAAAACGCGGCGCTTCCCGCCATGGCCGCCGTGCTTTTAACGCCGGAAACCGTCTGGCTGGAAAACGTCCCTTATGTCCGGGACATCCTGACAACCCGCGAGCTTCTTGGAAGCATGGGCGTGGAGGTCGAAGCACAGGAAAATGAAACCTTCATGTTAAAGGCCGCCAACATCGGCGCGCTGGAAGCGCCTTACGAGCTTGTCAAGACAATGCGCACCTCGATTCTTGTACTTGGGCCGCTGCTGGCGCGATTTAAAAAAGCGCGGGTTTCGCTGCCGGGCGGATGCGCCATAGGGGCGCGGCCGATAAACCTGCATTTGCAGGGCCTTGAAAAAATGGGCGCGAAATGCGACGTGTCACACGGCTATGTGGAAGCCTCAACCACGGGGCTTCGCGGCGCTTATATACAGTTTGAAACCGTTACGGTAACGGGAACGGAAAACCTTATGATGGCCGCCGTTCTGGCCAGCGGCGAAACCATGCTGGATAACGCCGCGTGTGAGCCGGAAGTTGAAAATCTCGCCGAAATGCTGTGCGCGATGGGAGCCAGAATCGAGGGCGCCGGAACGCGAACCATCCGCATACGCGGCGTTAAAAAACTGAAAGGATGCCGGCACCGGATCATCCCCGACCGCATAGAAGCGGGGACTTTTGCGATTGCCGCCGCGATCACCCGCGGCAATTTAGAGGTGGCAAACTGCAATCCCAAGCATCTGGCGTCCGTACTGAGCCAGTTAAGCCTCGTCGGCACGGAAATCTCGATGGGCGAGACCGGGTTTCGCGTGCGCGGACATGCCGATATATCCTCAAAAAACGTGACGACGTATCCGTATCCCGCGTTTCCGACGGATATGCAGGCTCAATATATGGCGCTTATGACGCAGGGCGACGGCACATCCATCATTACGGAAACCATTTTTGAAAACAGGTTTATGCACGCGCTGGAATTGATGAGAATGGGCGCCGATATTACCGTGGAAGGACGGCAGGCTATGGTTCGCGGCGGCCGCCCGCTGACGGGCGCGAAGGTTCAGGCTTCGGATTTGCGCGCCAGCGCGTCGCTTATTCTTGCCGGGCTGGCCGCCGAAGGTGAAACCATAATCGACCGCGTATACCACCTTGACCGCGGCTATTTTCAGATTGAGAAAAAAATGGCCCAGCTCGGCGCGGAGATCGAACGGATTTCATGATTCCATTTTTTATTCAGAAGCTGTTTTTCTATACATGGTGGAAAGGAAAAATGAAAATGTGCGGATGTATTTTCTGTAAGATGGCGTCGCGCGAAATACCGGCCAATATCCTTTACGAAGACGACCTGTGCATGGTTTTTGAGGACATTAATCCGCAGGCGCCCATACACCTGCTGGTGATTCCCAAAAAGCACATAACGTCGCTGAACGACGCCGGCGATGAAGACGGCGCTTTGCTGGGACATCTGCTCGGCGCGGTCGCAAGGGCGGCAAAAGAGAAGAAAATCGACGGAAGCGGCTACCGGACGGTCATCAACACAAACGCCGAAGCGGGGCAGACCGTTTTCCACCTCCATATTCACGTTCTGGGCGGCAGGCGTTTAGGCTGGCCGCCGGGATAGGGCGCTTTTTATTATCAGCGTTTCCTTAATCGCTCATTAAAAAATCCAATGCGTTTAAGTGTCTTATTCCGTCATACGATGTATTAGGGTCGTAGTCCATCGTTAAAAGCAAACGCTGGTTATAATCTTTTATCGCTCTAAACGGCGCAAGTTCGCGCTTTAATGTCTCTGCTCTGCCGCCTTCGCCGTTCAGCGTTTCCGCAACCTGAACATACAGAATATCGTCTTGTTTTTGCGCCACAAAATCGACTTCTCTGTCATCGACCTTGCCGACAAAAACCTTATACCCTCTGCGTAACAGTTCCAGGTAGATTATGTTTTCAAGCACATGGCCCGTATCCATTTCACGAAAGCCTAAAAGGTAATTTCTCAGGCCTATATCAGTCACATAGTATTTGCCGAGCGATTTGAGAATTTCCCTGCTTTTGACGTCATACCTTTCGGCCTTGTATACAACATAGCTTTCAACGAGACATTTCAGAAAATCGTCAACCGCCTGCGGGTAAGTCTTCCTTTTGCTTGAATTCAGGTAATCGCTTATGCTTTTTGCCGAAATTTGACTGCCTATGTTCGCAAGCACGAACCGCATAACCGCTTCGAACATCGGCACGTTGGTTATTTTGTTCCTTTGGATAATATCCTTTTTAAAAATCGTGTTATAGATGCCGTCCAGATAGGCGTTTATTTTTCTTGAATCCCCGTTGTAATCCGCGATTTTCGGGAATCCTCCGAATTTCACATATTCGAGGTATTTTTGCGGCAGCGTTTCGCCGGGCTTTTTGACTGCCTTTACCATTTCTTTAAATGACAGCGGCAGCATTTCTATCTCAACATAGCGGCCGGAAAGCAATGTCGCAAGTTCGCCCGAATACATATAGGCGTTCGAGCCGGTTATATAAACATCGACATTCTTTTTGACATAGAAACTGTCAACGACGCGTTCATAGCCTTCGCAGTTTTGCGCCTCGTCTATGAACACATAATTCATGCGGCCGCTTTGCAATCTGCCGGTTATGTGCCTGTACAAGACATCGGGATCATAAAGCGGCCTCGCTTCCATCGGCTCTAAATCCACTTTTATGATCTGTTCGCCGGCCGCTCCGTTTTCGAGCAGATAATCCGCGTATATATCGAAAAGCAACGTCGATTTTCCACTGCGGCGAATCCCAGTTATTACCTTAATTATTTGATCGTCCTTAAACGATATTATCCAGTCAAGGTATTCTTTCCGCGCTATATACGGGTTTTTTCTTTCCTCCGCCATATCCCTGAGTCTCCAACATCAGGATTGTACCCTTTTTGTCGAACAAATCAAGCGATCGCTTAAAAACTTCTGAAATATTTGAAGTTTTTAAGAATTTACTTAAAAACTTTGACAGGACGTGTCTGTATTTTTGGAGTGCCGCGAGGTAAT
>JAIRVC010000364.1 GCA_031254095.1 Acidobacteriota bacterium | reverse complement strand
AATTCCAACAGCCAGATGATACTCCGGCTGCTTCAGTAAAAAGCAGCGGGAGTGAGTGTAAATATCATTCCCCGATGAGTTTGCATCCAAACAAATTGTTGTTCGATTTATAACAGCATTGACATTTACTATGCAGTAAAAACAAGGTAACCGCTCACGGGCTAAGGACAAGTGAAAGGATCGTTGATACACTATTGGCCATGTAAAAGATATGGATGGAATGACGTCGATACCATTTCCCGCTGAAATATCCGGCCAGCCCGGATATATTTAACGGACAGCCGTTATAAACAGATCGTCGAGCGCGACCTCCGATTGAATCATTGTCGCGTATTGGTTGCGCTTCAGGCCGTATGTTGAAACAAAGGTAATATGCGGCGTTCCTCGCGTTCCAGTCTCCGCCTGAAAAGCGCGCGCCTTGTTTTTCAGCGTTTCGCCGTATGCTTTGGTGATCTCAAATTCATATTTCGAAAACTTGATTTCACAGAGATTTATCAGTCCATCCGCCCGGTCGATCACCAGGTCGATCTGTGCCCCCGGTGAAGCAGTCCGGCTGCGCCAGGAGTATATGTTCGCGGCAATCCCGGAGATTCCCAGAGCGGCTTTTATTTGCGGGGCGTGACGGAGGCAGACCTGCTCGAAAGCGTACCCGCGCCAGGCGGTGATTTTCGGCGTTTCGCGCAGATCGCTCCAGTAATGTTCATTCATCCCGCGATTTTTGTGAATGAAAGTCTGGTGAAACAGCGAAAAACTATCTGTCAACTGATAAACGCCGCCATTGGCTTTGCCTGGAAACAAGGCGTAATATCGTAAAAAATCGCTTGATTCGAGGTTTTCCAGGATTTCGCTCAGCCTGCCGCCGTCTTTTTGGCCGAGCGCTTTCATTAGTTCGTCACGGGTCAGTCCGGAACTTTTTCGGCCGAGCGCGTTTACAATATTTATATAGTGTTCGCAATTTGCGAAAAGCGAGGAATACAGATTTTTAAATTCATCTTTGAGCGGCGCGTCTTCATAGAACAGAATACGGTCCACGTTTCCGGGAACGCCGTATTTCCCGTCCCAATATCCGAGGTAATAAGGAATGCCGCCGAAAATCATATAAATTTCGGCTATGCTTCTTCTGTCGATGACGATGTTTCTTTCGCGCATGTATTCTTCGCATTCCGACAACGTGAACGGCCTGAGCGGAATCTTTCCCGTGATCCGATTGTGCAATCCGCCCCTGTTTCTGAAAATTTTCTTCGTCATCCATGAAGCCGCGGAACCACAGGCGATAAACAGAATGTCGTTTCTTGCCGACGCGAAGCTGTTCCAGAAATATTCCAGAGCGGTTACAAAATTGGAACGAGGCGTATCCATCCATGGCATTTCGTCAAGGAAGATTACTTTTCGTTTGCCGCCGCCCGCTTTTTTTATCCCTTTTGAAAGATGATCAAACGCCTCCATCCATGAACGCGGCATGCCGCCCGGGCCGATACCGTATTGCGCGAGCGAGTGACCAAAGCGTTCGAGATTCGCGCCGAGGTCCGGTTTGGCGTCCGGCGCGGCAACGCCTGTCGCGTAGAAAAAGAATCTGTCGTTGAAATATTGGCGAATAAGAAAAGTTTTTCCTACGCGCCTTCTTCCATACGCGACAATAAACTCCGGCCTGCCGGACGATTCGTATCGTTTCAACGCGTCAATTTCAGTTTTTCTTCCGATCAGCTTCATATGATTTCAGTTTCCATATAATCGGCGGAAATTAAGCAAATTACCATCATTTCCGCCGATTATAACTAACAATCAAAAATCGTCATAATCGTGATTATACAGGATAATTAGCGGATATAAAGGAGATTATCGTAATTTGTCAAAATATTATGGAATTTATAAATGGCGGAAATACAGTAAAAAATGGTCAGTTCCGCCGATTATATATTTAGCGCGGCTATCTTGTGAAATTCCGGATCGCAGATTTATATGGCAACATGCAAGATATATTTGACATAATGAAAACTATACAACACAATGGCGAGCGTGGAGGTGGTGATTTTGAAAAACAAAAGGATGAAGCTCGCGCGGGTGGAGCGCGATTATTCGCAGGAAGGGCTTGCCGAAGCCGTTGGCGTGACAAGGCAAACCATAGGCATGATCGAAGCGGGAAGCTACAACCCGTCGCTCAACCTCTGCGTTGCGATCTGTAAGGCGCTAGGCAAGACATTAAACGATTTATTCTGGGAGGAAGCGCAATTATAGCTAGCCGCCGTCCATGTAGGGATAGAGCTGAATCCGGTCGCCGTCCTTTATTGCGCTGTCGGGCCGTGCCCAGGCGCCGTTGATCAGCAACATCCCTACATCGCCGCGTTTAAACCCAAGTTTGGCCTCAAGCCTCGGCAGGTCGATGGACTCGCCGATGTCCAGCGTCAGGGGGTTGTCCCTGTTTTCCGCCAGTCTCAAGTTAAACTCTATTTCGATCATAAGGAAATTTTAGCCCGAAAACGGCAATCTGTACAGAATCGGCGGGCGGGCGAAAAGAAAAAATGAAGCAGCAGCAAAATCATTCATAAATGGTTTTGCTGCTGCTTCATCTAAAAACTAACAAAGCCGTCCTTTTTGCAATTCCTCGTCTGAGAGATCGAAGACATGGTTATTGGGCGGCAGCGGAACCCTGTACATATATTCCGGCAGTTTGTCCTGTGCCGGCGCGATGCCCGATTTGACGTTGTACTGGTACTCCAGCCGCGCGGTTTCGTGACCCTGCGCCCAGAATTCGTCCACGGTCATTTTGTCGCCGCAGATGCCGTAAACAAATTTTGGAAAAAGCTCAGGTTTTTTGAACAGGTAGGCGCGGACAAAGATGCAGAAGCCCAGGTTCTCAAGACCGGCCACCTGCAACTGGGTTTTGCGGGAAAGATCGCCCTGGCCTTCACATGACAGGGGCGGCACAACGTCGCGGGCGCCGTAACAATTGCCCAGGGTGTGGTCGCCGCCCATTGGAGTCATCGCGAAAGTAACGCCGTTGCCCTTCCGCGCGCGGGGATCGTAACCCGGAAGCGCCTGCCCCTTGGTCATCGGCAGATCCTTTAGCCCGCACACCTCGCCAGTGGTTTTGACGCCGTTGCCGACCACGCGGCCAAGCGGAGTGGCGTTTTCAATCTCGGCCAT
>JAIRVC010000358.1 GCA_031254095.1 Acidobacteriota bacterium | reverse complement strand
AGTAGTATCAGTTCCCGTACTAAACGGGACAAATTGCCGTCTGAGGATATAAATTGATGGATAAACGGAAAAATATTTTTATCCAAAGGGATGTTGTGTTCCAGGGCGAAGGCCGCCGTTTGCAGGTTGCGCGCGGTAATGCCGCCGACCATGTTCATAGCGTTGATGATTTCCGTTATATTTTGCTGGTTTACCGGCAGATCATGTTGTAAAAGCCGGCGGGCTATTAATATCGTATCCGGATTGGAAGGCACGTCGATGCTGCGTAAATTAACCGACAGAGTATTGTCGTCCAGCCCGGCCAAACCTTCCGCCGTTATCAGCTTCAGGTAAGCCTGGCCGCCTTTTAAACTATCAACCAATAAATACAGATGCTGTCCGGGAGTTACCGTTACTTCGCTTGCCGCGTTCACAAGGCTGCCTTTAACCAGCAGGCTGATCGTTCCATCGGGTTTGATTTCCCGCACGACTCCTTTCAGAATTTCACCCTGATTAAACTGTACTTCCTTTTCCGCCGCCGGATTTGCACTGAGAACAACTCTATCCGACGCCGCCTGATTATTTGTCCCGTTCACGTTTATCAGCATTGTTTCAAGATACCATACCCATTGCAGGTTTTTTATCCGCCGTTATCCACCCGTATGCTAAAATCTGCTTCCTTTGAATGTTTATTGACAAGGAGGCGAGGCCAAAGCATGTTGCATTCAATAGCTACTCCGGCGTTCTGGATTGGATTCATTGTCGTCGTATTTGTCCTGCTGGCCATTGATCTGGGCGTTTTTAATCGCAAAGCTCACGAGGTGCGTTTCAAAGAGGCGGCAATCTGGAGCGTCTTCTGGGTTGTGCTTTCGCTCGCGTTCGGCTTCGTGATTTATTATCACTACGGACGCGTGCCGGGAATGCAGTTTTTCGCAGGTTATCTGACCGAAAAAGCGCTTAGCGTCGATAATATATTCGTTTTTATTCTGATATTCTCCTTTTTTTCCGTACCCGCGCGTTTGCATCACAGGGTGCTGTTCTGGGGCATCCTGGGCGCTCTGGTCATGCGCGCCGCGTTTATCCTCGCGGGCGCGCTTCTGATCGAAAGATTTCATTGGGTGCTGTACTTCTTCGGCGCGTTCCTTATTTTTACCGGATTCAAGATCCTGTTTCATGGCGAAACCAAGGTTAAACTGGAAGACAACGTGATCGTAAAGCTCTTCCGGCGTTTCGTTCCGATGACCGGGGATTTTGAATCGGGGAAATTTTTCATCCGTGAAAAAGGAAAACTGATAGCGACGCCGCTCGTGCTGGTGCTGGTAACGGTCGAAGCCTCCGACGTGGTTTTCGCCGTGGATTCCATTCCGGCAATTTTCGGCATTACGCAGGATCCATTTATTATTTACACATCGAACGTTTGCGCGATCCTTGGGCTGCGATCCCTTTATTTCCTTTTGGCGTCGGTTATGCGCAAATTCGCGTATCTCGGCGTTGGACTCGGCCTTGTGCTGGTGTTTATCGGCGTCAAAATGCTGATAAGCGACCTGACGATCGGCGGCAGAACGCTTGAGATTCCAATAGAGTGGTCGCTGCCGGCAATAGCGGCAATTATCGGCGTGTCCATCGCGCTTTCGATTTTCTTCCCGCCGAAAAAAAAGGCTGACGACTGATCGCCGGCAAGAACAGGGCGATGCCGGTAAATATGATTTAATCGGCGCGTTTCCCAAGGCGGACGGCGCGGACGAGACGACCGCGTTTCCGTGGCGGCGATTGTGATATATTTTGACGTTACATTATTGGAGCTAATAAATGACGGCGAAGACAAAATTCATTATCGGCGGCGCGATTATACTGGCGGCGCTTGCGTGGCTCGGCTTTGTCGGGTTTCAGGAAAGCAAGGCTTACTACATCACGGTTGACGAGTTTAGCGAAATGAAAGACGGCCTTGACGGTAAAACGCTAAAGCTGGCCGGAGACGTGGTCGCAGGCTCGATAGACCGTTCCACTCCACAGATGGAATTCGTCATCGCCAGTCCTAAAACCAGCATCCGCGTCCGCTACACCGGCAGCGGCATTATTCCGGACACTTTCAAGGACGGTTCTAAGGCGCTGGTGGAGGGAAAACTGGAGGCCGACGGCATTTTTAACGCCCGCCATATTGAAGCCAAATGCGCGTCAAAATATGAAGCGGAATACGACGACAGAACCGTATCCTGATCCGGATAAATTTCATGGCAAATTTCGGTAATTTCTGCACTCTTTTAGCGCTCTGCCTTTCGCTCTACGCCATAGTCGCGGCGCTCACGGGGGCTTTTAGACAACAGGAGCGCGTTGTGCGTAGCGCGGAGCGCGCGGCGTATGCCGCCGCCGGGTGCGCGTCGCTCGCGTTTTTCTCGCTTTTATACCTGCTGCTTGCGGATGATTTTTCCATCGCGCATGTGGCAAGCTCCAGCAGCCTGTCGCTGCCCGTGATTTACAAAATCACCGCCGTCTGGGGCGGACACGATGGCTCCATGCTCTTGTGGGCGTTTTTCGCCGCCGTGATGAGCGCGATCGCGCTTTGGCAAATCCGCGGCAAAAACAGGGATATGATGCCTTATGTCCTTGCCGTTCTGATGGTAAACCTCAGTTTTTTTCTTGCGCTTAGCATTTTCCTTTCCAATCCCTTCCAGGAACTTGTCCGCGTATTTCCGGACGGATCGACGCAGCCGTTTATTCCGGCGGACGGCCAGGGGCTTAATCCGCTTTTGCAATACTGGGCGATGGTTATTCATCCTCCCATACTGTATCTGGGCTACATCGGCTTTATGGTTCCGTTCGCTTTCGCCGTCGGCGCGCTCGCGACCCGTCAGCGCGGAGAAGTCTGGATTCGCGCCACGCGCCGCTGGACGCTGTGGACATGGCTATTTTTAGGGGCGGGGCTTATCATCGGCGGAAAATGGGCTTACGTCGTCCTCGGCTGGGGAGGCTACTGGGGCTGGGATCCCGTGGAAAACGCCGCGCTGATGCCGTGGCTGACGGCGACGGCGTTTCTGCATTCGGTCATCGTGCAGGAACGCCGGGGAATGCTAAAAATATGGAACATGGTTCTAATCGCCGTAACATATCTGCTTTGCATTTTCGGCACGTTCCTGACCCGCAGCGGCATCGTCAATTCGGTACACGCCTTCGACGACTCAAACATCGGAAAATTTTTCGTCTATTACATTATTATTGTGCTGGGCGTAACCCTGATTCTGATTATGGATCGCCGGGAATACCTGCGCGGCGAACGGCGGCTCGAATCAATGACTTCGCGCGAAAGCGCCTTTCTTTTTAATAATCTGATTCTTGTCGTCGCCTGTTTCGCGGTTTTCTGGGGAACGATGTTCCCGGTTTTCTCCGAATGGATACGCGGCGTCAAAATTTCAGTAGGCCCCGTCTTTTTCAATAAAATCAATATTCCCGTCGGCCTGCTGCTTTTACTGTTCACCGGCATCGGCCCGCTTTTCGCCTGGCGCAAAACCCCGTCGGCAAGCATTAAAAAAATGTTTTTGCGGCCCGTGGTCGCGGCGTTTATTGTCTCCGCCGGCCTTTTGACCGGCGGCATGAGCGATTTTTATGCTCTCATCTGCTTCGCGCTGTGCGCCTTTGTCATCACGGCCATTATCGAAGAATTTTACCGCGGCGCGCGGGCGCGCGGGCGCTCCGCGGGCGAAAGCTTTCCGCTTGCCCTTTGGCGGCTTACATGGAAAAACAGGCGGCGTTACGGCGGCAATATTACGCATTTCGGCGTCGCGCTGCTTTTTATCGGCTTTGCGGGCAACGCTTTCAACGAGGAAGCCACGGGGTATATGCGAACCGGAGACGAGATGCGCGTCGGCGGTTACACCCTGAAAATGGCCGGGTTGATCGAGAGTCAGACGGCGGATTACCGCTTCGGCGAATTGCACATCGAGGCTTATAAAAACGGCCGTCTGATTAAAACGCTGAAGCCTGAAAGGCGCATTTACGACGGTCAGTCCACAACGGTGGTCGGTCTTTACAGCACGCCCAAAGAGGATTTGTACACGGTTTACACGGGCATGACAGAAGATATGCGATGCGAGGTCAAGGCGCGCGTCAATCCGCTTGTATTCTGGGTCTGGGCCGGTTCGGCGCTCATGTTTTTAGGAACGTTGATAGCCATTGGCAGTAAGGGATCGTAACTCATGTGGATTTCGTGCGTAATTCTGGTTCTGGCGGCGGGCGGCTATGCGCTTTGGCCGCTGTTTGCAAAAACTTTTGACGAAAGCGAAAGCGGCGCCGAAGCGCGGCCGGCTGAAACCGGCGCGGAGTATCTGACCGACCGTAAGACGGCCGTTTATCGCAATATCAAGGACCTGGAATTTGATTACAAAATGGGAAGGCTGGCCGACGCCGATTTCCAGCGGCTCGAAGCGGAATTCAAGGGCGAAGCGGCTGAGATTCTCCAAAAACTGGATATGCTCAATGATCACGTGACAACTCCGGCGTCTGCCCCTGACATCAGAGAAGGTTTCTGCCCCGGCTGCGGCGCGAAAACCATTCCCGGCAAGAAATTCTGCGCGGATTGCGGCGCGCTTCTACATTAATAATATGAAAATATTTAAGTATTACCTGATTCTGGCGTGTCTCGCGGCGGCAACGGCAACGGCGCAGGGACAGGGTGTCGCCGAGGGGCGGCTTGTAAACCGTACCGATCCGGCCATCGTTGCCGGAAACACGGAACTTGAGGTTCTTGCGCTTACAAGCGGCATGGACATTATTAAAACCGCGACGACGGACGCGAACGGAATGTTCCGGATCGAAGGATTGCCCGACGCCATGCCGCTGATGTTGCGGGCTGTTTACAAAGGTGTGAATTACCAGGGTATGCTCAGGTTCGGCGCGGACGGGAAAGCCGGTCTTGAGCTTGAAGTTTATGAGCCGGCGGCCTCCATGAAAGACATTCGCGTGGAAGCGGCGAATATGGCGTTTCAACTGGAGGAGGATCACCTGCTCGCCGTGGAAACCTTCGTGGTGGTCAATAACTCCAGCCCGCCTCAGGTCTATCTCAATCCGGAGGGAAATTTCCGCGTTTCCAAAGCGCCGGGTATTTTAGAGCACCCTCAAATCAGGGTAACCGCCCCCGGTTCTGAAATGCCGCTGACGCAGTCGGCTCTGGAGAGCGCCGACGGAAAAAGCTATTACAGCCTCTATCCGCTGCGCCCCGGCGGCACGATCTTTGAAGTCCGCCAGACTCTGCCTTACA
>JAIRVC010000391.1 GCA_031254095.1 Acidobacteriota bacterium | reverse complement strand
GCGTCCGTGGATATCCGCTCGAAACAGGCTTTTGACGCCGCGGTTGAGCGGGGCGATGTCTGCGCCGTTCCGGCCGCCGGCGTTGTGGGCGAGGCCGTGCTTGCGCTCGAACTCTGCGGTGCGTTCCTTGAAAAATTCGGCGGCGATTCGATTGAGGAGACCGCGGAAAACTACGGCTGCTTCATGAACCGCGTGAGAAATTATTAAGGCAACCTCCGAAAACCCCAAACTCTGCGTTACGCTCCTTCGGAAAAATGCTCATTTACGTAAATGTAAACTCCGCTTTTGCCTAAGTCGCAAGCCTTAATTTTGGGGTTTTCGGGGGTTGCCTTAACCCAGATATTCACGCAATTTTTTCAGCACTTCTTCAAAGATGACGGGCTTTCCTATGTGGTCGTTCATGCCGGCGGCCAGGCATTCTTCCACATCCTCGCGAAAAACATTGGCGGTCATTGCGATAATCGGTATGGTGCGGGCGTTCGGCGCATCCAGCGCCCGGATGGTACGTGTAGCGGCGTAGCCGTCCATTTCCGGCATCTGTACGTCCATAAAAATTATGTCGTAATTCTCTGGCGATTCGCTGAAAAGTTTCACGGCTTCCACGCCGTTTCCGGCGCAGACAATTTCAAGGCGTGTCGGCTCAAGAAGCGCCTGCACAATCTCCTGATTGATCTCCAGATCTTCGGCCAGAAGCGCGCGGCGCCCGGGGAAGGCGTCAACTTCCGCCTTCTCCTGTTTTTGGGGCGCGTCATGAGCGCCGAAGCAAGCGTTGAGGCAATCGGTAATGCTGTATGGGAGTATGGGCTTTGACAGGAAATGATCGATGTCGAAATCCCGGAATTTTTCCGAAAGAATTTCCCATTCCAACGAAGATACAACGGCCGCTATCTGGCTGCGTTTTTTGTTTTGACCGGGCCGCTCGTCGTTTCGGACGCGTTCTATGATGTCGGCAATATCGGGAATCTTTCCATCAATAAAAACAATATCGTAATCGCCGTTTTTTTCGATGAGCGCGCACGCGTGCTCGCTGTCGGCGCTGATATCGCAGACAAAGCCGAGCCGTCGCGCCGCCTGCATGAAATAGTCCTGTATTTCCGTCGCGTGATACGCCGCCAACACGCGGATGCCGCTCCAGTCCACATCGAAATCCGTGGTTTCTTCAGGTTGCTTTTTTTCCGTTTTTGCCTGTATTGTGAATGAGAATGTCGAACCCTGCCCCGGCGTTGACTCAACCCATATTTTGCCGTCCATCATTTCAACAATGCGCTTTGAAATCGCCAACCCCAATCCTGTGCCGCCGAACCGGCGCGAAGTACTGTTGTCGGCCTGCTCGAAGGAGGTAAAGAGCCGCGACTGCTGTTCTTTTGTGATCCCGATGCCGGTATCCGTGACGCTTATCATCAGGGTTTTTATGTCTTCGGTTTCATTCGCGAGGCGCGCGTCGAGCGTTATAACGCCGCCATCCGGCGTGAATTTCACGGCGTTGTACAGGAGGTTTGTCAACACCTGCGTCAGGCGCTGATCGTCCGCGATAATTACGCGCGGAACATTTTCTCCAATATTGACGCGGAATTCCTGCTGTTTCTCCTCGGCTTGGAAATGGATGATGGTGATTACCTTCTGCAGCATTCTTTCAAAATCAAAGGAAACCTGGGAAATTTTAAATTTACTCACCTCAATCTTTGATATGTCCAGAATATCGTTGATCACGCTGAGCATGTGCATGGCGGCGGTGTCGATATTGTTGAGGCAGTAATCCTTTTTTTCCACGTCGTAAGACAATTTCGCGATCGCCGTCATTCCCAGAATGGCGTTCATAGGCGTGCGCATTTCATGGCTCATGTTTGAAAGGAATTCGCTTTTCGCCCGGCTTGCCCGCATTGAGGCCTCAACTTTGTTGCGGTACGTCGAAACGATCCTTACGACGGCGATGATCGCCAGGAACAGCGTGACCAGCTGCAAGATATGCAGTAAACGGATTTTATTTTCCAGCCACAGTATCTGGACATCCTTTATATCAACTCCCGCAACGCAATAAATTTCACCGTTCCGGTCGTATACGGGCGCGTATCCCGATATGATCCCGTGCCAGTCATAGGAGTATTCGCTTCCGATTTTCTGACTGACGGCGTTCCCTTCGAGGGCTGCCATTGCCGCCGGTTCATCGTCAATATCGAAAAAACTGTCCGGACCGTCCGTATCTTCCGGGTCGTAAGAGTTGTCCACGATGTACTGAAACCGGCCGTCGGCTGTTGCGCGTATGTAATAGGTGAACAGCAGGCCCCATTGTTCGCTGAACTCGTTAAGCCGTTTTTTAGCGTCGGCGTAAACGGGCTTTTCCATGTCTTCGGCGTCTTTGATCTGCGAAAGTTCCTCGGCGGAAACGATGTCGGCGGCGAGCAGCGCCAGCGACTTGAGATGTTGTTCAATGGTTTCATTCTGTGTTTTCAGGGATACGCTGATAGTGTGCGTGGAATACAGGAAAATAAACACCAGGAACGCGGTTAAAGAAAAGCACAGTCCCATTGTGAGAGCGTTTGACTTAAACATTTTCCCGCCAGCGCCCACCAGGCGCCGCATCCATTGGGCAACCGCGTTTCCGTTTACATTTCCGACATCCGGTTTCCGCATAAGAAAACGTCTCCGCAAGAATTGCCGATCAAAAATAAAGTATAGCCTTCGCTTAATTATCCACAATATCTATTTTGGGTAGTATTTTTAAAGAGATTATGATAAAAAAGTGGGGTTTATGCTTCTGGAATTATTAAAAAAGATGAAAATTCCTTAAGGAAACGCTGATTAATTGCCTGAGCGGGATGAAGTGCGAGGCGCACGGAGCGCAGGAACCGAGGCATATACAGAAATATGTTGAGGTTACGAGCACCGCGCAACGAAGTAATTCGCCTG
>JAIRVC010000280.1 GCA_031254095.1 Acidobacteriota bacterium | reverse complement strand
TTCCGGGCCGACCGGACTGGACGCTCCGGCGGGCGTTGAATTTATCCCGGCGCGCACGTCCGCTGAAATGAAAGATGCCGTGCTTGCGCTTTACGATGAGGCCGACATCGTTGTTAAAGCCGCCGCGGTAGCCGATTACAAACCCAAAACGATTGCCGCGCAGAAAATCAAAAAAAGCGGCGGCGAAAAAACGCTCACACTTGAACGCACCGACGATATTCTGGCGCTTCTGGGCAAAAAAAAGAAAAAGCAGTTTCTGGCCGGCTTTGCGGCCGAAACTGAAAATGTGCTGGAATCCGCGCGGGAAAAATTGCGGAAGAAGAATCTCGACCTGATCGTCGCCAACGATGTTTCTCAAGGCGTATTCGGCGAGGATTCTTCGACGGCGCATTTCATCGGTTCCGGCGGTGAAACTGTTGAGCTTAAAGCGCTGCCAAAAACCGAAATCGCCGAAAAACTCCTCGATTTCGTTATAAAAGCCCGCGCAGCAAATCCCACAGACAATTAGCATTTCCTTGGATTTTTACCAGCTTTTGCAGTGTAGTTTACGCCTGCGATGTTGGCGAAATGGTCATCCTGTGTCCATAACGTAGCGCCGTAGACACGAGCTGTATGGAGGATTATGCTGTCGGCCAGCGGAAGTTTGAGGTTAACCGACAAACGCGCCGCTCCTAATGCCAATGTATCCGTTAGTTCCGCCAGTCGTCCCTGGCGCATCAGGGCAATGGCGCGCAACGCGTCAGCCTCGTTGCGTTGCTGCAAGACGCATTTAAATACTTCGAATAGCGTAAGCGCCGGAACCAGCAATTCTTCAGTTGCTTCGATCGCAGGCGCGAAAAATGCCGCGTTCGGCCCATCGGCGAAATATTCCAACCAGCCGCAGGAGTCGATCACATTCATACGCGGTCTTCCTCGCGCGGCACGTCCGTGTCCAGCCCCGGCAGAAATCCACGCAATTGTCGCGGCGGCTCAATAGGCAACAGCTCAATGCGCTGCCCAAAAGCCAGCATCTGAAACTTTTGCCCCGCAGTAATGTTGAGCTGGGTGCGGATGGCTTGAGGAATCACAATCTGGAATTTCGGTGAAACGGTGACGGCTTGCATGTAAACTCTCCTCTTTACTTCGATGAATTATACATTTTACCAATCTGTGATGGATAGGCGAAGTAAAAAACAACATCTCCTTCGAAAACGGGTATATATCGACATCACTGCGTGGATACGGGATGCGAATGCGTCAATATAGAATTTTCATAAATGTTCATGAGAACTGTTTCCAAAACTTGCCAAGTGGCGGCCGCTCTTGTATTCTGACGCCCATGAAATCTGGAAGCGCAGTTATTATTGGCCGGCCTAATTCCGGGAAATCGACGCTCCTGAACGCGATTGTCGGGCAGAAGATTTCCATTGTCTCCGACAAACCGCAAACCACGCGCCATCGCGTTCTTGGCGTGGTGACCGAAGCGCGCGGGCAGATCGTCTTTCTGGATACTCCCGGCATTCACAAACCCGCGTATGCCATGAACCGGCGCATGATTCAGACTGTGTACGACGGCCTGCATGATGTTGACCTTGTGATTTTGATGACCGACGCTTCAATCGCTTTCGGATCCGGTGAAAACTACGCGCTTGAGATGGTGAAAAGGTCGGGGCTTCCTGCCATTTTGCTGCTTAACAAAATCGACATTATCGCCAAGCGGCGGTTGCTTCCAATAATGCAGCGGTATGGCGCCGCCGGCGATTTTCTTGAAATTATCCCTGTTTCCGCGCTGAAAGGTGAAAATCTGGATGTCGCGCTCGATAAGATATTTGAACATCTTCCCGAAGGAGAACCTCTGCACGGCGAAGAATATTTTACCGACCGGACGGAAAGATTCCTTGCCGGCGAGTTTGTCAGGGAAAAGATTCTGGAGCGGGTGCGCGAGGAACTGCCTTACGCCTGCGCCGTGCTCATCAGGCGGTTTGACGAAAGCCGGCGCGAAACAAAAAAAATCGTGCGTATCGAAGCGGATATCCTGGTTGAAAAGCGGTCGCAGCAGGGGATAGTGCTGGGCGCCGGTGCATCGCAGTTGAAAAGCATAGGCATCGCCGCGAGGCACGACCTTGAAAAACTTCTGGACTGCAAGGTATTTCTGGGGCTTCAGGTACAGACTTCGCCCGACTGGCGCAACGACGAATCCGTGCTTGACGAGCTGGAACTCGGGCTATGAACCGGAAAATTCTGGGCGAGCAGATACACGGGCATCTTCAGCTTTACAGGGATTTAGGCGTGCGGTATGTCAGCCGCCCAGCGCCTTCAGCGCAAAATCGAAAACCAAAAACCAAAAATCCGGAATCGCCGCCGGCCGAAACTGTAATTGCCGCCGGAGAAACTGTAGTCACCGCCGGAGAAACGCTGGAAGCGATTCTGGCCGATATAGGAAATTGCCGGAGATGCAAACTCGCGCCGACGCGCACGAATCTGGTTTTCGGTTCGGGCAATCCCCGCGCCTCGCTCATGTTTGTCGGTGAAGCGCCGGGCGCGGACGAAGACGAACAGGGATTGCCGTTTGTCGGCCGGGCGGGACGCCTGCTGACGCTGATCGTAGAGTCTATAGGATTCCGGCGCGAGGATGTTTACATATGCAATATCCTGAAATGCCGTCCGCCGAATAACCGCAATCCGGAAACGGACGAAATCGCCGCCTGCGAAGGTTTTTTGTTCCGGCAGATTGCCGCGGTTCAGCCCGGGGTAATTGTCGCGCTGGGTACGTTCGGCGCGCAGACGCTTTTGAAGACTACCGAAACTATCGGGAAACTTCGCGGGCGGTTGCTGGATTATCGCGGCGTCAAATTGATAGCGACCTATCATCCGGCATATCTACTGCGCAGCCCGCTGGAAAAGCGCAAGGTTTGGGATGATATGCGGATTGCGCATAACTACATCCGCGCCTTGCCCCGGCAGTGAGTCGTTCCCGGGAAATGCCGGTTTAAAATCGCCTCACACCACAATAATTTCTTTTTCCCCGCCGGTTATGCACCTGCCGCCGTCTTTTGTAACGACATATGTGTCCTCAACGCCCACAATCCCAAAATTTTCCAGGCTTTGCTTGGGCTCTATCGCAAGCGTCATATTTTCCGCCAAAGGTTCGTCGAATCTGTTCGCTATAACCGGGTATTCATCAACCTGCAAGCCTATTCCGTGGCCTATAAATTTTACGCGGTCGCTTCCCGTTCCCATAAACCCCGATAAAAACCCGGCGTCCAATGTTGACGTCACTGAATTATATATCTCGCCCGGTATATTGCCGGGCTTTAACAGCGCGGCGGTTTCTTTTTGAATCTCCATGCACTTTTTATGCGCTTTTAAGGCATAATCCGGCGGATTCATCCCGAACATATATATCTGAGTCCGATCTGAATGATAACCGTTTACCCCGTATCCAACATCGATAAAAACCAGATCGCCTTTTTTCAGCAGCCGGTTTCGGTCGCCGATAATCGGCACGGCGGAATTCATGCCCTTCATGCCGCCCGGGCCGTCAAAATTTGTGGGATATATTGAATTTTCTCCAAATCCGTACTGTCCTATTACCGTCTCCGATTGAAACTTGCCGAAACGCGTCACCCCGTGATAACCGAGATTGATCATTTTATTGTACATTTCAGCCATAAGTTCAGTTTCGCTCATGCCTTCGCGCAGCAGCGCCGGGATTATATCTTCAAGCAAAATCCTGTGCTGCCGTCCGGATTCTTCCATCCACGATAATTCATAAGGACTTTTTACGGCTCTTATTTTTTGTATTGTTCTATCGGCTGAAAATATTCCGGATTTGTCGCTTATGTCAAAATATTTTCCCATTCTTTCAAGCATCGCGTAAGTAATGTTTTCCGTCTCTATATATATCCCGCCGGCATTTTTACCGGTTATATTCACGACATCTTTATAACTCGTCATGGGATGCAAATTTTCTTCTAAGAGACATTCCTTTTTTGCCCGATCAAAACTCCTGCGGACAAAATAATAATAGCTGCCGTCGTTTTTTAATACAAACAGGCCTTCCTGTATCGTACCCGTAAAATAATACTGGTTCATTTTATCCGCTATAAAGATAAAATCCCAGTTACGTCCCTGCTTTTTTATTTCATTATAGAGCTTGCCTATTCTATCCAATATTTCCTGTTTTTCCGGTTGCAATATCATATTTATAATTTCTTATGAAAAAATGTTTTAATCGTCAGTTTCCAACACGTTTGCGCTTTATTTTGAACCGCGGGCCAGTGGTTCGCCACCCGCGCGTCCTTTGCCTGGCTGTTCCAGCTCCTCGCCTATAACTTCATTCAATAAGTTACCTCCAACGATGGTTCACGGCGAACTTTTCTGACCACTGATCACTAACCACTGACCACTGGCCGCCGCGAGGCGGCTACCCGGCAACTTCTCCGATTTTCCACTCCCGCTGTACTCGTATCCTTGGATTTGCCTGCCGCCCCGCGCCACTCGCGAGGATTGATTTTAGCGCGGATTTTTGTAGAATTATATTGTTTTTTTTCGGTAGAGCAGTAGAAAAGGATAAGTCTTTATGAAGAAATTATACGTTTTTTCGGCTTTGTTTGTCTTGTTTGTCTGGTTGACCACAGGCTGCGGCGGCGAAAATAGCGACGATGGAAATAGCGGCGATGGAAATAATGGAAATAACGGTGCTCAAATGTCGGAGCCTGTATCTTTTTCCATTTTTCCGACAACTGAGACGATCGTTCCCGGCCGGTCGGTAACATTGACTGTAACTGCGATAAGCACCGGTATCCGTTGGCCAGAAAGCGTTGATGGCAGCTATATAATACGCAGCGACAACACAGTGGTCTACACGCCGCCATCCGCCGCTGGCATCTATAAATTTACGGTGACCACTTCCGCGGATCCCGCCAGGACGACTACCGCGACAATCACAGTCGAGCAACCGGAACCAGCCATTGCGGTCTTTCCGAAAACCGCGACGCTTCGCGTGGGAATGGACATGCTGTTCATCGCGGATGTCCACCCGGAACAAACCGTGTACTGGCATGTTTCTGACAATTGCGGAACGATCGCTCCAAACGGCAAATTTAACGCACAGGAAGCAGGAACCTGCGTTGTGACAGCTTCCGTCTCCGGAAACAACGGGCTTGATATGTCGGCCGATGCCGAGATCAGGGTTTTGGCCGGGGCGGTCGATACAGGAACCGTCAGCGTTGCCGCGCTGGCGGAGTCTCTCGATCTGCCGGCTTACGAGTTTGCGCAATGTTACGAAAGTGAAGCCGGAGACGCTGTCATCGCAAGTAAAAATGAGGGTTCCAGCATTTTCGATGTGAAAGGAGTGCCCGCAAACGTGTTGCTCAACAGAAAAACCGGCGTGGACAGGTTCATTTCGGGAGTTCGTACAATTGACTGGTTCGAAAGCGAACTTGCCGCACTCCTCGCGGGGAGCGGAAACGCGCCCATAAGCGTAGCGGATGTTGAAAAAACCCTGGAGGATGCGTTTTACTACGGAAATCCAGACGCGGAAATTGTCGCCCTTGTTTATTCAGACTTACTATGTCCTTACTGTAAAAGACATTATAACAATCAGACGTTGGAAACCCTGGCGGCAAATCATCCCGCTGAAGTAGTGATGGTTTTAAAGAACTATCCGTTAGAATCGCATCCTACGGCAGATCTGGGCGCGGCGGGACTTTACTGCGCCGGGAGGCTTGGCGGCGACGATGTGTATTACAGTTACCTCGCCCAGGCCATTCGGGCTGGCAAATTTACAGACTGATTGCATCGATGTTTTTCATGAAAGGCGAAATATATCAACATAGTTATCTTATTGTCTCAGTATTTTTTCCATCGGTTTCCCTTTTGCAAGTTCGTCCACTAATTTGTGTTTGTCATAGCCCGTAAGCCACATAATCACGCAATCAAGCTCGGTTTGCGTCCGTCCTTTTTTTGCCCGTAAAGTTTATAAAGATCGGCAAATTTCATTTTAAAAATCCATTGAGTTTTGTCCATGTTTATATTTCATCCGATTCCAATTTTGCGGCGCCGAAACGTCCCGAAAGCGGCCAA
>JAIRVC010000275.1 GCA_031254095.1 Acidobacteriota bacterium | reverse complement strand
TCACCTCCGCTACGCGTTTCATTTGTTTGGCGGCTTTCGTCCTGACGTCCGCCGGTTTCGGTGCGTCTTTATGGATAAGCCAGTTGCCATCCAGAATATAAGTTGAATAAATTCAACCGTAAATTATTCCGCGGGTATGGACAGGCGGAATTTTACATGGCCATTCTGATCTATTACGGCAATGCTGCCGAAAGCCCCTTTTTCCACTTTGATGACAAGATGCGGATATGTGATTGCCTGCGTGTAAAAAAATCCCGGTTCCGGTTCGCTCCAGCGTACCGGGATTTGCGCCTCGCGGTTTTCAATTCCCGCTTTGTCGGCGGCCAGCGTCAACCTGTATCCGCCGTTAGGCTTTTCCCCCATTCGCGCCAAAAGGACGCCGTATTTCGTAAAGTCAATGTCGGGAGGAACGGCGGCGGGCTGGGGCGGAATTTCCAGCGCTTCAGCCGGAATTGACGCGATAAGACTGTTCCATTGCTTTTCGTTGGAAATCCAGACTGCTTCCATGGATTTTGATTCGCCGATACCCCGCTGAACGCCTTGTACTAAAGCAATTGCCACGGCGGCCAGCGATATGTCCGCGCCCCCCGGCCGTGCGGAACGGCTGCATGCCGTTACGGGTATTAAACACAGGGCAATCGCCAGAGCAGCCCTGGCGATTCCGGCGATGGAAATCTTAAAACCTGAAGACATCGAAACATCCTCCTAAAATCATTCGTTGCCCGCGAAACAAAACTGCATAAATCATACATTACCGGGCCAATGCTTTAATATACGAAAACGGCGTTGATGGCGGCATACGCGGCGGCATATCATAAAAGATCCTCTAAAAACTCCAAAATCAAGGCTTGCGGCCGGGGCAAAAGCGGGGTTTACTTTTGAAGCAAATGAGCATTTTTGATCGGGGAAACTTTAAGATAATGGGCGGAGCTTCCGGAATTATAGGCGTTATTCCCGCGCGGCTTAATTCACAGCGGCTTGCGGGAAAAGTCTTGCTGCCTATCGGCGGGCGGCCGATGATTCACTGGGTGTATGAACGGGCGCGAAAATCAGATTTGCTTGACACGCTTCTGGTCGCCACGGACAGCCGCGAAGTTTATGAATATTGCGCGGGCGAGAATATTCCGTCGCTGCTGACTAGAGAACACCCTTCGGGCAGCGACCGGCTTTACGAAGTCGTGGAACGAACCGGCGGCGGTTTCTATGTCAATATTCAGGGAGACGAGCCAACCGTTTCGGCGGAACATGTCGAGCTTCTTCTGCGCCCGCTGCTTTCAGGCAAGGCCGAAGTTTCGACGCTGAAAACCGCCGTTGATAAAACCGCCGCGCAAAACCCGAACTGCGTCAAGGTGGTTACAGACGCAGAGGGGCGCGCGCTTTATTTTTCGCGTCATCCCGTTCCGTTTGACCGTGACGGCTCGGATGATATTTCGTATTACAAGCACATCGGACTTTACGGCTATACGCGCGCGGCGCTGGAGCTTTTTCACCGGCTGCCGCAATCGCCGCTGGAACTCGCGGAAAAACTCGAACAATTGCGTTTTCTCGAAAACGGCGTAACGATCGCGGTCATGGAAACGCCCCTCGACACCATCGGCGTCGATACGGAGGAAGACCTTGAAAAAGCCCGCGCGTTTCTTGCCGCCGATTTTATTCCACCGGAAAACAAATAAGCGAAATGTATCTGTTATACAGCCTGTTGCTGATTATATGGGGTTTTGCGCTGCTGCCGGTTTTTTTGTACAAGGCGCTGCGCCGCGGCAAGCGTATGCCGGGAATGAGGCAGCGTTTTGGCCGCCTGCCGCGGCATTTTCGCGCCGACCCGCGCGACGGGCGCGCCGTGATATGGTTTCATTCATGTTCGGTCGGGGAAACCCTCAGTCTTGAACCGCTGACGCGCGCGCTCGGCCGCAGGCTGCCGGATGCGCGTTTTCTTTTTTCGACGGTCACGCAGACGGGACATGAAATCGCCGTCCGCAATTTCGGCGAGGAAAACGTTTTTTATTTTCCAATAGATTTTACTTTTGCCATCAGGCGAGTGCTCGGCTGGATACGGCCTTCCCTGATCGTCATAATCGATACGGAAATCTGGCCAAATCTTGTGCGGCAGGCGCGGAACCGCGGCATTCCAGTTGCGCTCGCGAACGGCCGCATCTCGCCAAAATCTTTCCGGCATTACCGGCTGGCGCGGCCTGTGCTTCGCCGGGTATTTCAAAACTACGCGGCGCTGATGATGCAGTCTGAGGAAGACGCGCGGCGCATCGCGGCCATCGGCGCGCCTGTGGGAATAATCTCAACGCCCGGAAATATGAAATTTGATCGCGGTTCTTCGCAAAAGGATTCGCGCGAGAAACTTCGCCGCGATCTGGCGGAAAATTTCATCCATAATACCGATGCCGCCGCACCGCTGATTGTCGCGGGGAGTACGCATCCGGGCGAAGAACGCATTCTTCTTGAAGTATTGCTGGAACTCAGGCGCGATCCTGATCTTGCAAAAACCCGGCTCCTTCTTGCGCCGCGTCATCCGGAACGTTTTGACGAAGCGGCTGAAACGGCCGGGGCCGCCGGTCTTGCCGTGTTCAAGCGCTCCCGGCCGGACGAAGAAAACAAATTCGCGCCGGTGCTGCTGCTGGACACGCTGGGAGAACTGTCGGAAGCTTATTCTTTCGCCGATATTGTTTTTGTGGGCGGAACTCTCGTCAGGCACGGCGGCCACAGTATTCTTGAACCCGCCGCGTTTTCAAAA
>JAIRVC010000236.1 GCA_031254095.1 Acidobacteriota bacterium | reverse complement strand
CGAACACTTACGGCTCCGACCTGTTGAACATGCTGGTGCTGAGAACGTATCCGATCGCTATAAAAATGCTGAAAGACGAAAGCGAGACTCCGCGCGGCGCAATGAGACCAAAGAAGGATCTCAAAACACACTATGCCGCCTGCCAGGCTTTTGGCATCGTGCGCCGGCGTGGAAATGCGCTGGCCATGTTTATCGACGACCATTGGTGCTTCGAGCCGATTATCGGTTACGGGCTTGTGGAACCTCCGAAAGATTTTTTAGAAGGATCAGGAAGCGCCTTTTTCGTGGGAAGCAAGGAAGGCGCGAAGAAACGCACCAGCGAAATAGCGCTTCTGCCGCATGGGAAATATGCCGGAATGGCGCTTGCGCCCCTGCACAAAGCAAATTTTTCGCCCGATCTCACAATGATTTACTGTAACGCGACGCAGCTGCGGCATATGCTGTTCGCCTATATGCAAAAGAACGGACGGCGCGTAACCTCCACGCTGGATCCGATCTGGTCCTGCGTTCATTCCGTCGTGCCGTCGCTGCTGAAAGGAACCTGCGAAGTGACCGTTCCCGACCCCGGAGATTTTGAGAGAGGTATGGCCGGCGACGATGAAATGATTCTCACCGTTCCGGCGGGCGAAATGAAAGAGTTTATGGACGGGGTATACCATTACGAGAAAGCCGGTATGGGATACCGCAGTTTTGGCCGCGACATCAGGGGCGATTTCCCGCAACCGTCTTTCTATAAAGAGTACTTCAAGAAATGGGGCCTGGACGCGCCGAAAGAAAACTGAGCGCCTAATTTTTTACGACGACATCCATGGATTGACAACGTTAACGCCGGATGCCGCAAAATCGCCAACGTTACGAGCCACGATGGTAACGTCCTCCTCTGGATTCAGAACCCAGAACGGTAGACGCAACGGGTATAAATTATGCCTGATTTTAATGCGCTAGCCCTGTTACGGACATGGGATTCATTGACTTTTTCAGAAGGCGCGTCTATTTTATTTGGTTGCTTCCAGGTATCTCAATCGTGATTTTACCCGCGAAGACGACAGAAAGACTAAAAGCAATGATTAATTTTACGCCTATTGCGGTTTCCAAGGTGAAGGAAATTATAGCGGAACGCGACGCGTCGCTTGGCCTGCGCATTGCCGCGGTTGCCGGTGGCTGCTCGGGATTTCAGTATCAGATGACGCTGGATAAACAGCAGGCCGAAGACGACGAATCGCTTGACTTCGATGGTCTGAAGGTACTCGTGGACACCCAGTCAATGATTTTTCTGGACGGCACGACAATAGATTTTGTCGAAGCAAGAGACGGTTCCGGATTTACGTTCGACAATCCAAACGCGCAGTCCGGTTGCTCAAGTTGCGGCGGGGGATGCTCCACCGAGACCGAGTAAGGAAGCCGGATTGAGAACGAACAGGCCGCCGGACAAGCTGAAGCTGTCCGGCATAAAAATTTTTCCGCGCATAGGCGTGACGCCGGAAGAACGCGCCGCGCCGCAGGAATGTCAGGCGGATGTCGTAATCAGCGGAGACTGGTCCGAAGCCGCCGGCGCGGACGATCTCGCGCGCTCGATCGACTATTGCCTGATTCTTGAAAAAATTCGGGCGGTCGCCGCCGCGCGGGAATACGCGTTATTGGAAACTCTCGCCCGCGCCATTACGCAAAGCGTGCTTGCGGATTTTTCCGTCGGAACCGTGAATGTCAGGGTTCGAAAGCGCCCGGCGGTTTTGCGCGGCCTGTTGGATTTTGTAGAAATTGAAATCGAAGAATCATCGGCGGATCTATGATTTCTCTAAAATCTAAACGCGAAATAGAACTCATGCGCGACGCGGGACGCGTCGTGGCCGAGGTTCTCGCGGAACTGCGCCTCCATTGCCGCATTGGCGTAACCACTCTGGAGCTTAGCCGGATCGCCGAAGCGAAAACAGTTAAAGCCGGAGCAAAACCTCTTTTTAAGGGATACAGAGGCTTTCCGGGCGCGCTGTGCACTTCCGTCAATTACCAGGTGGTTCACGGCATTCCGGGAAGCTACGTCCTTAAAGAAGGCGACATCATATCCATGGACTTCGGCGCGATTTACAAGGGCTATTGCGGCGACGGGGCTATTACCGTGCCGATCGGCGCGATTTCCCTTCCCGCGGCAAATCTGCTGAAAGTCACGGAGGAATGCCTCTATCTCGGCATTGAACAGATGGTCGTTGGCAAACATCTCTCGGACGTTTCACGGGCGATCCAATCCCACGGCGAATCTCACGGTTACTCCATGGTAAGAGATCTGGGCGGCCACGGCATCGGCCGCAAGATGCACGAAGACCCGATGGTGCTGAACTATGTAACCAATGGCCGCGGCGTCAAGCTGAAACCCGGGCTGGTTTTGGCCGTTGAGCCTATGGTAAACGCCGGCACGGAAGAAACCGTTATACTGTCCGACGACTGGACAGTCGCCACGCGCGACCGGAAACTGTCGGCGCATTTTGAACACACCATCGCCGTTACGGAAAACGGCCCCGATATACTCACAAAACTCGTCTAGGGACACACTAACCGCCGACCCCTTCTTTCGCTCCCTTTTCTCACACCGTCATGTAAAGATTTCGCCCATCCGGTGCGGCCATACGGCCGTAAGTCGTTGATAGGCAACATTTCGATTCTGGCACACTTATTGCGTCATATGACGGTGCAATTAATCGTGTGAGGAAATATTATGAGCGAAATTACAGCCGTCGCGTTTTCTGATTCATCCGAAGCCGCATCAATTTTTGAACCGTCAAACATGCAGGATCGGACGCTGATAAGCCGGACAAAGAACGGGGACCAGGTAGCGTTTGAGGAGCTGGTGCAAAAATACCGGCATCATCTGCTGAATCTTGTCTGCTGGCACGCCGGTCCCGCGGCCGATATAGACGACATTCTGCAAGCCATTCTCTGCAAGGTCTATTTCTCGCTGAAAAGATTCGATCTCAACCGGCCGTTCTATCCGTGGCTGCGCCGTATCGCCGTCAATCGCTGTTTTGACGAACGCCGCCGTCTGCGCCGGCGCAAAACCATGACTTTCGCGGAACTGGGCTTTGACGCTCCCAATGTGGAGCCCGTGGCGGCGGGTTTTTACAACAACTATTCCGCAAACGAAAACCGCAATGATTTAAACGATATGCTCGCGGTAGCCCTGCGGCAGTTGCCAAAGGATTATCAGCAGGTGCTCGTGCTTCATTACCTGGAGCAGCTTCCCTACGAAGAAATTGCGTTCGCGCTGGATTGCTCGCCGCAGGCCGCCCGCGTCAAGGCGTGCCGGGCGCGCGCGGCGCTGCGGCGTATACTGACAAACGCCTGTCGTGACGCCGAGATTCCGTTCGCATCGTACAACCTGACGCTCATATTAAACGCCTGCCAACAGCAATCCGCGCAAAAACTGCCGATGCTGCCGGTTATGCCTCATCCGAACGGCGGATTGGCGTATTGCAATTAACTCTAATATTTCAGGAATCAGTACATGCGACGCTGTTTTAATGTTATAAAACAATATATGCGAAAATGTTTTTTACAAACGGGAACGATTTACGGAATTTTCGCCGGAATCCTTTTTTGCGCCGGCCTGCACGCGCAGGTTCCTCCCTGGCCGTCGCCCAAGCCGCCCGCTTCGCGGTCGGAGCGGTCGGAGGCGAAAAAGCCATGGTCAAAACAACAGGACTGGCTTGCCTTAGCGCAAAAACGTCTGGACTCCCTGAAAGACATAACGACGCAGGACGCCGAAAACGCCGACTTTAAAAACCTGCTGGAACGCGCCGCCGATCTCATAGATCAGGCGAAATCGTCTAAAGACAATCAATTCCAGTATGGCCGCCGGCTGCTTGCCGCAAACGCCGTACTGGAAGCCGCCGACCGCGTTCTGCAGGCGATGAAACCCGAAAAAACCCCCGGAGACAGCGATTCCCGCGCCGCCGGTTTCGTTCTTCAGGGATGCTATTTTCGCGTTCGGCAGGCGGATTATTTCGCGAGCATAAGCGGCGAAAAAAAATCCGGCCAGTATGTCAAACTTGCCAGCAGCCTGTACCAGCAGGGGCGCAGCGCCTACGACGCGAAGGAATACGGCAGGGCGCGCCTTTTAGGGGAAGCCTCAACCTCGGTAGTGTTCGCTCTTGAGCACATGGCGCAGGCGGCTACGCCCGATCCGCATATTTACAAGTAAAAGAATATGCGTCTGCCCGCTCCCGTAAGCTTCCGGTCACAGGCTTTCATCATCGGCGCGGCCGCGCTGGCGGTGTTCGCGCTGGCGACGCTGATTATCAGGGACGCGGTATTCGCAACGGAAGGACGGCTCCTCGGCGACGCGCGGCGGCGCTGCACCGCCGCCTGCCTTGAGATTCTCAAGCAATATCAGGACAGGATCGACTATACGGACGATCTTTTGCATGAGTTGCCAGCGTACGCGCAGGATACCTCTCTAAAAGGGATTACCTCCACCGTCCTTATGGCATATCCTGAAATCAAAGGCGGCATGTTTCTCACCAAAGAGGTGCGAATTACGGGATATTCGTTTCCCAACGCAACGCCCGAAGAGGCGGCCATTACGGACACGGATACAGAAGTCATTCAACTTCTCGCGGAACAGGCGAGCATGGCAGGCGAACCCGTCACATATTCAAACTGGCTCGGCAACGAACTGATTGTCGGCGCGGCGGCCGCAAGCGACGAAATCGTCGCCTGGACGCTGTATCGCGCGCCCGCGTCGCGCTACCCGCTGATCGACGCAAACCACTGGCTTTTGGCGGCGCTGGTATTTTCAAGCCTTCTCGGCGTCGGCGGCATCATCTCAATATGGTACAGGCTTCATTCCGGAATCAGGGCGATTCAGGGCGGACTGCACCGGCTGGAAACCGATTTTTCTTTCCGTCTGCCCGCCGTCCGTGGCGACCTCGGGCTGGTGGCGCTCGACATCAACAGCATGGCCGAACGCCGCATGGCTCTTGAAGAGAAGCTCCGGCAGCAGGACAGGCTGGCGGCGCTGGGTAAAGTGGTCAGCGGCGTCGCGCACGAGGTGCGAAATCCTTTAAACTCCATCAAGCTCACTTTGCAACTGCTGGAACGCCGCCTGAAAAAGGGAGTCGCCGTTTCAAGCGAGGTCACGGAATGCCTTGAGGAAATCGACCGCCTTGACGCCATTGTCGGCCGGCTGCTGGCATTCGGGCGTCCGTCCATGACAAGCCGCCGTCCGCAGGAAATCGCGCCTATCGTTCAGCAGGCCATGCGGATGGTGCAGGATCAGGCGCGGAAGAAAAACATCCGCATGGAAACACGTTTTCCCGAAACGGAACTTTTCGCCGACATAGACGGACAGCAGATCGTGCAGGTATTGATAAATCTGCTGCTGAACGCAATTGAAGCCTCGGTTGACGCCGGAACGGTGGCAATATCTGCTGAGGCCGCGCCGCCTTACGTCAGGATAAATATCACGGATGAGGGAGTGCGCATTCCGGACGATGTACGGCCGCATATTTTTGACGCATACTATACGACGAAACCGGAAGGAAACGGTCTTGGACTCGCCGTCTCCCGCGAAATCACGATGAATCACGGCGGACGGCTTGAATTTGAATCCGAAGAAGCGGGAACGACTTTTTCTCTGTTTCTGCCGATTGAAAGGACATCTGCCGATGCCGCTTAAAGCATCCGTTTTGATCGCCGAAGATGAAACGCAGGCGCGGGAAGCCCTTCGCGCCCTGCTGGAAGACGAGGGATACCGCGTTATCGCGGCGGCCGACGGCGTGGAAGCGGCGGAACTGCTGGAGCAATCAGCAGTGGAAGCCGCCGTTCTCGACATACGGATGCCGCGCAAGGACGGCCTCACCCTGCTGCGTGAAATCAGGGAAATGCCTTCGCCGCCCGCTGTTCTCATCATGACGGCCTATGGAAACAGCGCCGCGGCGATAGAGGCAATGGCGCTTGGGGCTTTCGATTATCTGACAAAACCTCTCAACTTTGATGAATTGCTTATACAGCTTGGCCGGGCAATTGAAAACCGCCGCCGGGCCGGCGAACTCGAAGCTTACCGCCGCGAAGAGGATTCCTGGCAGGGCGCGGAGATCATCGGCGACAGCCCCGCCATGCAGAAACTTTACAAGCTCGTGGGGCAGGTTTCAGCAACGGATTCTACGGTGCTGATACGCGGCGAATCGGGAACGGGTAAAGAGGCCGTCGCGCGGGCCATTCACAGGCACAGCCGCCGCGGCGGACGCAAGCTTGTAAAGGTCAATTGCGCGTCTATTCCGGAAACTCTGCTTGAGGCGGAAATGTTCGGCCATGAGCGCGGCGCTTTCACCGGCGCGGCGCAGCGCCGTATCGGAAAATTTGAATACGCCGCCGGAGGCACGCTTTTTCTTGACGAAATCGGCGAATTGCCTCCATCCACGCAGGCAAAACTTTTGCGCGTATTGCAGGATCACAGTATCGAAAGGCTTGGATCGAATATTACTATTCCGCTCGATGTCCGCGTTCTGGCGGCGACAAACTGCGACCTCGAAACGGCCGTACACGACGGGCGTTTCCGTGAAGACCTGTATTATCGCCTGAATGTGGTAACGGTATCCATTCCGCCTTTGCGCGAGCGGCGCGAAGACATACCGGAGCTTGCGGCATTTCTTCTACGGCAAGCCGCCGCGCGCCTGAAGCTTCCCGCCGCCTCGATAACGGACGACGCGATGGCGCTGCTTTCCGGCGGCACGTGGCCGGGCAATGTGCGTGAACTGGAACACTGTCTTGAGCGCGCGCTTATTCTTAGCAGATCGGGCGTCATACGCCGTGAACATGTGTCGCTGTCCGAAAATCCGGAAGCCGGAGACCCTCTCGACGCGGTTTCTCTTGATGAAGGGCTGCACGACGCCGTCGCGCGGCTTGAACGCCGTATGATTGAGCGCGCCCTTGCGTCCGCCGCGGGCAACCGCACGCGCGCCGCCGAGATCCTTAAAATCAACCGGCGGCTTCTTTACGACAAAATTCGCGAATACAGCCTGGAGTAACAACAGGCGTTAAAATCACTGCTCGCAATGGTCTTCCCGGCAGAACCAATCGTAATATCCGGATTAGTCTCCGGCGGCGCAGCGGCGCAGGCGGTCCATTATTGCCAGCCCAAGTCCTTTTTCGGAAACCGGTCTGGCGACAATGCGGTCAAGCGCGAGAGCGTCGAGCCGGCGCAGCGCCCGAAAGAGTCCGGCCGCCGCTTCGCGCACATCACCGGCGGGCGAAAGGATTTCAACGGCGGCATACCGCGAGGCGTCTTCCATAAGCGACAGGGTCAGAAGACCGATTCTTTCCCCCTGCTTTCCCGCGCGCGGCGCTGCGGCGGCGTTATAGTTTTCGGAGATTTCCCTGATTTCAAGCGGCGTTCGGGTTGAATAATGACGCTTCATCTGTCCCGGCACGCTGGGACGCAATACGGATCCGATCTGAATGTCAGTCCGGCCAAGAACAGCCTGCAAGTCTTCGACCGGCGTTCCGCCGGCCCGCAAAACAACCGGGCCGGACGTTTCAAAGGAAAGGATGGTGGATTCCACGCCAATCGCCGAGGGGCCGCCGTCAAGAATAAAATCAACGGTGTCGCCGAGCTGCCCGGCCACATGTTCCGCTTCCGTCGGACTGACATAGCCGAACGGATTGGCGCTGGGCGCGGCGATGGCGGTTTTGGCGGCGCGAATCAGCGCAAGCGCCGCCGGATGCGCCGGAATACGGACGGCGACAGTATCAAGTCCCGCCGTGACAATGTAAGGAATAAGTGATGTTTTACCGGCAACCAGAGTCAGCGGGCCAGGCCAGAAGCGTTCCATGAGGGGCAGGGCGGCGTTCGGAAAAACTCCATAACGCCGCGCCGATTCCATATCGGAGACATGTACGATCAGCGGGTCAATGCGCGGCCGCCGCTTCGCTTCGAATATGCGCGCAACGGCGGCCTCGTTTTCCGCCGACGCTCCAAGCCCGTAAACGGTTTCGGTAGGAAAAGCGACCAGCCCTCCTTCGCGGATAATCCGCGCGGCTTCCCTGATGGCTTCCGGATCGGAAGCGTCCGCAATTCGAGCCTGCGCCACTCCTTATGCCCCCTTGGACTGCGCCCTTCCGAGCGCCTTCAAAGCTATAATCAGTATTTACGCAGATGCTCGACGGCGTTGCGGAACAGAAGCAGCCCGCTTCCTTCTTTCGGCAGTTCGCCGCGTATTTTCTGCAGTTCCCATTGCGGATGATTTTCCGGATAAAGATAGCTTTCCGGATGAGGCATCAGGCCGAAGACGCGCCCGGTCGGGTCGCATAAACCGGCGATGGCGTTCAGCGCCCCATTTGGATTCCATGGAAATTCCCGCGTCGCCTCGCCTGTTGACGGATCGGCGTAACGGCAGGGGACGCATCCAAGCGCCTCCATACGTTCCAGCAGTTTCCTGTCCGGAGTAAACACCTTTCCTTCGCCGTGCCGAACAGGAAGCGAAAAATGACCGAGCCCTTTTGTGAAAACGCAGGGCGAAGACGGCTCAAAGCGGAGCGGCGCCCAACGGTTCTGAAACGTTCCGCAGTCGTTCTGCATTATTGAAAGCTTCTGGGTGAAGTATTCTCCGTCCAGTCCCGGCAGGAGGCCCAGCTTGACCATAATCTGAAAACCGTTGCAAACGCCCAGAATCAGCTTGCCCGCCTTGATGAATTTCTCAAGTTCCGCGCCCAGGCGGCGGCGGACGCGCAGCGCGAAAACATGGCCGGACGTCATGTGATCGCCGTAGGAAAAACCTCCTATAAACATCAGCGCCGCGTAATCGCCAAGGCGAGCGGGACGCCCGACAAGATCGCTGAAATGTACGCGCTCCGCGCGCGCTCCCGCCATTTCCCACGCCGCGGAAGACTCGGCTTCACAGTTCAGGCCATAACCGGTAATAATCAGCACGGAAACATTAGACGCCATACAGGGTTCCCTTAAACGCGCGCCGGAGCGCGTCGATTTCCACATTTATCAGTTCACGGCCGCCCGCTCCGGCGACACGCACGCGGCGCTCCTCCGTGACCATGCCGACGCGAACCGCGCAGAGGCCGCGGAAAATCTCCTCAAGCAGAGGCGCGTTTTTTGGATCGCATGTCACTACAAACCGGCTGTTTGATTCTGAAAAAAGTTTTTCGTCGTCCGAAAGATTTCCCTCGCAGCCAACGAGCGCGAGGTCGATATCCGCGCCAAGATCGCCGCCGATCGCCGAAAGCGCGAAGGCCGCCGAAAGCCCGCCAAGCGTCGGCGTATGCGACGAATGAAGAATTTCCCGTTCGGTCGCGGCGTTCATCGCACGGTAAAGCGCAAGCGCCGACGGAATATCGAGCGAAGGCGCCCGCCCGCCGCAGGACATTGGATTTCCTTCGTCTCGAGCCAGCATCCGGAAAAATTCCGATCCGCCGGTTTCGTTGTTCGTCACGCCGATTACATAAATCAGGTCGCCCGGCTTTTTGTAATACATCGTTACGGCGCGCCCGATGTCGTCGATTTTGCCGATGGCTGAAAACAGCACCGTCGGCGGAATCGAAATTTTGCGCCCGCCGCGCACAGAATCGTTTTTCATGCTGTCTTTGCCTGAAATCGCGGGAACCCTGTAAGCCGTCGTCACATCGTAAAGAGCCTTGTTTGCCCGCACGAGCTGCGCCATTTTGTAGGGGCCGTCGGGCGTTTTTTCGGAAAGCACCGGATCGGGCCAGCAGAAATTATCGAGCCCGGCAATCCTGTCCAGACGCCCGCCCGCGCTGACGACGCGGCGCACGGCTTCGTCAATTACGCTCGCCATCATGTCATACGTGTCTATATCCGAATAAAACGGATTGATCCCCTCTGCCAGAACAATTCCTTCGCGGCAGCCGTGCTTCACCATCATAACGGTCGCGTCGGAGGGAACATCGCTGTAAACGCCGACGAAAGGCTTCACTACGCTGAGCCCCTTCACTTCACCGTCGTATTGCCGCGATTTAAATTCTTTCGAGCAGACGTTCAACGAAGCGAGCAATTTCAGCAAAGTCCGTGAGCGTGAACCTTTGCGCGGCATTTTGGGCGGCGCGATCCGCGGCGGCTTCCAGTGCGCCTCAATCGTCATACGCGGGCAGCCTTCATGCAAAAACTTCAAATCAAGATGCGCCACTACGCGTTCGCCGTAGCGCACCGTCAACGCGCCGCTCGCCGTAAAAGTTCCAAGCGCCGCTGCCTCGACCTCGCGCCGCGCGGCCAGTGCAAGAAACGTTTCAAGTTTTTCCGGCTGAACGGCCAGCGACATGCGCTCCTGCGCTTCCGAAAGGAAAATTTCCCAGGGCTGCAAACCTTCGTATTTAAGCGGCGCTTTGGCAAGGTCAATATCCGCGCCGCCGCTTTCGCGGCTCATTTCACCGACGGAAGAACTCAGCCCTCCCGCTCCGTTGTCGGTCAGGGCGCGATAAAGTCCCAGATCGCGCGCCTCAATCAGAAATTCATACATGTTGCGCTGAGTGATCGGGTCGCCGATCTGCACAGCCTGCGCCGGAGATTCTCCGCGCAGCTCTTCCGACGAAAACGTCGCGCCGTGAATGCCGTCTTTGCCGATGCGCCCGCCGCACATCACGATCACATCGCCCGGCATAATCTCCTTGCGTTCCGAAGGACGGCCGGTTACAAGACGCGGCAGGAGGCCGACGGTGCCGCAATAGACCAGCGGTTTTCCGATATAGCGTTCGTCAAAGCGCTCAAAGCCACGTGTCCATGGAATACCGCTCTGGTTGCCGCCGTCGATGACGCCCTGATGCACGCCGTCGCGGATGCGCCTCGGGTGCATCAATCCTTCCGGAAGATTGCCGTCATAAAACGGAGAACCCAGGCAGTATCCCCAGACGTTGGCAAGGAGTTCGCCGCCCATGCCGGTTCCCATCGGGTCGCGGTTCACTCCGACAATGCCGGTAATGGCTCCGCCGTAAGGATCAAGCGCCGAAGGAGAATTGTGCGTTTCGACTTTGTAGACGAGATTGTAGCGTTCGTTAAAGCGTATGACGCCGGCGTTGTCGCTGAAAACCGATACAAGCCAGTCGATTTCTTTTCCTATCTTCGCCGTCGCGTCCCGGATGCAGGTTTTAAACAGCGAATCGATCCATTCCTCTCTGCCGGTTTCCTCATCCACGTAATGAACAAGCGCCGCGAATATTTTGTGCTTGCAGTGTTCGGACCCCGTCTGCGCGATACATTCCAGTTCCACGTCGGTCGGGTTTTCCGGCAGGCCGAGAGCCGTCCGCGCGCGCCGCGCCTCGTCCGACGCAAAAAAATCGCGGATCGCGCGCATCTCCTCAACGCTCAGCGAGAGAATGCCCTCGCGGCTGATGCGCATCAAATCTTCGTCGCCGCCGCCGAGATCGTAAGTTCCAACCCGGATATCGGTTTTTTCACGGATTGCGGGAACCGTTTCGTCTACGGACGATTTCGCCCATTCGCCGTATGAAAAAATATTGATCGTTTGAATCAGCGGGTTGGCCAGAAGATCGCCAGCGATATGATCGACATCGCCGCGGCTCAGTTTTCCGCCGTGAAAGAAATACTGTATGGAGGTATAAACCGCCTCGTCCGGCTGGAGCGGCCGGTCGAGCGCGTCCCTTGCCACCACGCGCGCCGTCGCGCCCACATTGTCGGTCACGCCCGGTTTAAAGCCGACTTCAACCATCCAGTCGAAAACCGGCGGCGCGAGACGCCCCACGGCCGACCGCGATGTAACAGGGTCAGTAAAAGCCTTTCTCGCCAGTTCGAGTTCGTCTGGAGAAAGGGCTGCGTCGAGCTTGTAAACGTCCCTTGTCCGGCAGGTTCCAACATTGAGGCGCAAAAAACGGCGCGCGCGGGCCGCCACGGCACGTCCACGCGCGTCTTTAATTCCGCGTTTCAATCCAATTTCAATGCGATGGGCCATAACTACTTCTTTTCCATGATTTCCACCGTCAGGCCATCCGGGCCCTTCAGATAGGAAACGCCCCATTTTCCGGTTCCGCCGGGGCCCGGTCCCCACTCCGGTGGATTGATAAATCTGATTCCTTTTACAGAGAGGTCTTTGTACATTTTTTCGATGTCGTCAACCTGAAAAGCAATGTGCGCCGCGCCGGGATTACACGTAGCGGAATCCACGGGCGTCCCCCGGGGGCTAACATATTGAATCAGTTCAATTCTGTTGCCGCCAGGGATATTCACCATGGAAATTCGCAGCCGGGCGTCGGGAAATCCCACTATTTTGCGGACATTTTCGGCGGCGACATCTTCAATGGGAGACGCCTCCAACCCCAACGCGTTACAAAAAAAATCAAGCGCCGCTTCCATATCGCTCACGGAGAAACTGAAATGATCCGTTGTTTTTATCATTATTTATGCCGCCTCCTGAAAATCAGTCGTGAACCTCTCCGGACATACAAAAGGACATTTTACTTGATTTATATTCCGAACGGGCACAAATTGCGCGAAAATTGCGCGAAAGAAACGAGGTTCTTTGAAGGAAACCTCTAAAAACACCAAAATCAAGGCTTGAGGCCGAGACAAAAGCGGAGTTTACATTTGAGGTAAATGAGCATTTT
>JAIRVC010000231.1 GCA_031254095.1 Acidobacteriota bacterium | reverse complement strand
TTGCCGGAGGATGGCGTTTACGACTATGTTTTTCCGGGCGGCCGCAAGCTGACGACGCGCGCGCTGATGGATCACCACGAACTGCTGTTTATTGCCAACGCGTTTGAATCTGCGGACGCGGCTGGAAGCATACAGTTTTCATGCTGCCTGCCGCTTTATCGTTCCATGCGCGACAATCTGTATTTCCCCGGCGGCCTCGCGGCGCTTTTTTCCGCCGCGGCCATCACCCTTGCCGCCGTCATTCTTAAAGGGAGGCGGTTCAAATGGCGTTGACCGTGACAAGCCTCCGTACCGTAACGCAATATCTCAGTTTCATCGTTTTTATGTACGGCGGGCGATTCGGCGTCAAACTCGGATCCGCGATTCCCTGTTTCGCCTGCCCCTATGTTCGCGGATGCGGCGGACAGTGTTACCTGATGGGTCTACAGGGAGTCTTTGGCGTCGGCATGAGTTTTGAGGCCATGCGCGGCGCGCCTCTTGCGGCAGCCCTCGGCTGGCTGCTGGTTTTTATTATACTTGTGGCGGCGCTCGGCAAAACCTGGTGCGGCTGGCTTTGCCCCTTCGGCCTCTTTCAGGACTGGTTCTCGCTCTTGCGCCGAAAGCTGGGCGTCCGCGAGCGGATACTCACGGAAAAGACAAAACGCGCGCTCGCGCCGATAAAATACATCCTGCTGGCTTATCTGCTCGTCCTTCCGCCGCTTGTCACCGCGAAGATTCTGCACCAGGATTTCAATCTTCCTTTCTGCAATATCTGCCCGGGCAAATCGCTATTGCCGCTGTTTGAAGGCAACCCGCAATATCTGGCGCTCAATTTAAGCAACGCCGTCACGCTGACGTTTTCCGCGCTGCTGCTTATCGTTACTGGCGTCATGCTGATCGGCATTTTTTTCAAAGATCGTTTTTTCTGCGTCTTCTGCCCGCTGCTGGCGCTGATTCATCTGGCGAAGCCTCTTACATTCCTGCGCCTGTCAAAAAATGTTGACGTCTGCACGGGCTGCGGCAACTGCCGCCGCGTCTGTATTATGGATATCGCCGAGGTTTCAGCGGAGCGCGGCGGGCCGGATGTGCAGACCGGCGAATGCCTTGATTGCGCGCGCTGCGCCGAGTCGTGTACGGCCAACGGCGCGTTGAGCCTCAAATGGCTCAGATTTAACCTTTTTTCTTCATCGAGGCTCTATGCTTCAAGGAATTTATCCAGAAACACAGCGGGCGCGTCAAAGAACGCCGGGAGCGCCGGAAAATCATGAATGCCCAAAATCAGCGTGAAACAGAACGCCTGCAAAAAACAGGCGTCCGCGTTCAGAATGAAATCAGCCGCGAACTTGAAGCCCTGCGCGGGCGTCCTGACCATATGCCGGGTTACGATTATTTCATTGACCTTTTGGCGGGCGGCATCAGGCCCGATGTTCTGGAAAAACGCGCGGGAAAACCGGCTCTGAATCTTTTGTGCGTCCAGGCGCCGCTTGAGCTTATCCACGCCGCGGGATTTCTGCCGTTCAAAATTTTCTCCGGTTCCTACGCCGCCGACGCCCTCGGCGCGGACGGCCGCCTGCCGGCGCTAACCTGCCCCATGCTGCGCGCCGTGCGCGGGATTTTCCGTCTCAATGATTCTTTCTCCGGCAGGCCGTGGGTTTTGCCGACAACCTGCGACTGGATCGTGAATCTGCCACGGATGCTGCGCATGGATAATCCACAATTCGCCAAATGGTTTCACTGGCTGGAGCTTCCCCATTTAAAGGACGGCGATGCCGCGCGGGAGCGATGGCTCGCCGAAGTCTTCGGCCTAAAAAAGTTTCTTGAGAAAACAACCGGAGTAAAAATCGACAGGAAGCGGCTGGCCGCTTCCGTCGCCGTTTATGGCCGCGCGTGGGAGGCGCTCACGCGGCTTGAGGAGCGCCGCCGCGCCGGGGCAGTCCCGTTTGTCTGGTTCCTTATAATTGCGAATTCCTTTTTCCTTGACGCGCCGGAGCAATGGACAAACGCGGTAAACGCCCTGCTTCCGGCCCTGCGCGGCAATGAGAACAAAAACCGCGTCTTTTTCGCGGGCTCGCCTGTCTTTTTTCCAAATTTCAAAATCCCTCTTCTTCTTGAAGAAGCCGGGCTGACGGTGACGGGCGATGATCTCTGCTCGTCGGGACGCGTTTTCCCCGGCGGCATAAACGCCGAAGCGTCTTCGGAATATGAAATGGTCGCAGTCCTTGCCGGGCGTTATCACGAAGGCTGCCTCTGTCCGACCTTTGCCGACAATGACCGCCGGATAAACAGCATTTTGGGCGACGCCGGAAATTTTGAAGGCGTCGTTTTCCATGTGCTCAAGGGCTGCCATCCCTACGACATGGAAAGCTGCCTGCTGGAGGAACCGATAACGCGGCGCGGGCTGAAATTCCTGCGTCTTGAAACCGACTACACGGCCGAGGACGGACGCAATCTGTTGACGCGGATTGAGGCGTTCGGGCAGACATTGTGATGGGAGAAGTAAAGTGAATCTTTGTATCGGCGCCGATCTCGGCAGTACGGTTATCAAGGTGGTTATTCATTCAGACGAAACTCCGCTCTGGCGCGGGAGCTCTCCGACGGTTCCGAATCAGGAGCGCGTAGTCCGCGGTCTGATCAGCGAAGGACTGGCCGCAATCGGCGCAATCGGCGCGGATTACAAAGTCGCCGCGACGGGATACGGCAAGAAACTCCTGACGGGAGCGCAAAAGAACATCAATGAAATATCCGCCAACGCCCTTGGCCTTTTCCGTCAAAACGGCGGCGGCGCGTGCGTCATCATCAATATCGGAGGGCCGGATTCCAAAGTCATACGCCTTGCGCCGGACGGGCGCGTGCGCGACTTCCGGATGAACGACAAATGCGCCGCCGGAACCGGGCGCTTTTTTGAGCAGGCCGCGCGTATTCTTGATGTACCGCTTGAAGACTTCGCCCGCCTGGGAGCGGCCTCGAAAAAAGAAATCGACATCAACAGCACCTGCGTGGTTTTCGCCGAAAGTGAAATCGTATCGCTTCTGGCCGCGGGAACGGCGCGTGAAGATATTGTACGAGGGCTCTGCGCATCTGTGGCTCGCCGCGCGGCGGGGCTAATGGGAAACGACGATGCCGGGGGAAACATTTACCTTGACGGCGGCCCCGCGCTTAACAAATGTCTTGTCGATGCGCTCCGGGACGAGCTGTCGGTTGATGTCCATGTGCTCGAAGCGCCGCAATACACGGTCGCGCACGGGGCGGCATTCTCGCTGCTGTCCTGAAACCCTCCGGTCTTGCGCTGCATTGAAATTGCCGTCCAAGCAAAACCGGACCGGCGATCAGGGATATATCCTGTAAAGCGTGCGGGGAAACGCGATGGTTTCCCTCAGATGGGTCAGTTTGCATATCCATGCGACTACGCGCTCAATGCCCATGCCGAAGCCGGCGTGAGGAATGGTTCCGTATTTGCGCAGGTCCAAATACCAGCGGAATGATTCTTCATCAAGGCGGTGTTCGCGAATGCGCCGCGTTAAAAGATCATAGTCATGAATGCGCGCGCCGCCGCCGATTATTTCACCGTAGCCCTCCGGCGCGAGCACATCGACGCACAGGGCGAGTTCCGGCCGTTCCGGGTCGGGCTGCATGTAGAACGCTTTCACTTCCGAAGGATACCGATGCACTATCACCGGCGCGTTGTATTGTTCGGAAAGTATCGTCTCATCTCCGCCGCCGAAATCGCCGCCCCATTGTATTTCAGAACCCGCCGCCTGTATTTTTCTCACAGCTTCGTCGTAACTGACGCGCGGGAACGGCAACGCGATCTTTTCAAGAGGCGCAACGTCACGTTCCAGTACGTCAAATTCCGCGCGGCGGCGCGCAAGAACTCTTTCCAGGATAAAGCAGATAAGCCCTTCGGCAAGCGTCATTACGTCTTCAAGCGTAGCCCAGGCGACTTCCGGCTCTACCATCCAGAATTCCATGAGATGGCGGCGCGTCTTGGATTTTTCGGCGCGGAACGTGGGGCCGAAACAGTAGACCTTGCCGAAAGCCGCCGCCGTCGCCTCGCTGTAAAGCTGCCCGCTCTGGGTCAGGCAGGCTTTCTGGTCGAAATAGTCCGTTTCAAACAGCGTCGTGGTTCCCTCGCAGGCATTGGGAGTAAAGATCGGCGTATCGATCAGCGTAAAACCACGATCGTCGAAATAGTCGCGGCACGCCTTGATGATCTCGTGCCGGATTTTCAGAATGGCGTGCTGGCGCGAGCTGCGGAGCCACAGATGCCTGTGTTCCATAAGAAAAGCCGTGCCGTGCTCTTTGGGCGTAATCGGATAGTTTTCCGCCGCCTGAAAAATTTTAAAATCCGTCACGTCAAGCTCGTAACCGCCGGGCGACCGGGGATCCCTGCGAACTTTGCCGCTGATTTCAAGGCTCGATTCCTGCGTCAGCCGGTCAAGTTCCGCAAAACGTTCAGGCGTAAAATTCCCCTTGAACGCCACGCATTGCATGACGCCGGTTCCGTCGCGCAGTAAAATGAACTGGAGTTTTCCGCTGCTGCGGCGGTTATAAACCCAGCCGCGCAGAGTCGCTTCGCCGCCCTCGTGTTC
>JAIRVC010000227.1 GCA_031254095.1 Acidobacteriota bacterium | reverse complement strand
GTTACCTTGTAACCCTTTGGCGAAAGCGTGTTTGCCGCCGCCAGACCGGCCGGGCCCGCGCCGATAACGGCGATTTTCTTTCCAAGACCGCTCTGATCGGCAGATTTTTGCGGGGCCGCGGCGTAGGCTTTTTCTATTTCCTCCGGATGCGCATCGGCCCAGTCCGCGATAAAACGTTTTAAATGCTTTATGTTGACCGCTTCGCGCCCGTTTTCGCCGCGGGAACAGGCTTCCTCGCAGCGATGGTTGCAGACGCGGCCGCAGGCTGAAGGAAACGGATTATCTTCCCTGATGGTGCGATAAGCGTCGGCAAAGCGTTTTTCTCGTATAAGCGCCACGTAGCCAAAGGCGCGCTGTTCAATAGGGCAGGCGTTCCGGCAGGGCGCCTCGCCGCGTTTTTCGATGGCGAAAGCGTTTGGAATCGCCTGCGGATATTTTTTATAAATCGCTTTGCGGTCGTCAAGGAGCGCGTTGAATTCGTTCGGGCGCGTGATGGGGCAGACCGTTGCACAGTCTCCGCAGCCGGTACATTTATCGAGATCAACAAAGCGGGCGCGCTTGCGAACCTTGACTTTAAAATTTCCGGGGTCGCCGGAAATTTCCTCGACATCCGTGGCCGTCATGATGTTGATGTTGATGTTGCTTCCCGCTTCCACCAGCTTTGGAGAAAGGACGCACATTGAACAATCGTTCGTCGGGAAGGTTTTATCAAGCTGCGACATCACGCCGCCGATCGCCGGAGACGATTCCACCATGTAGACGTAGTAGCCGGATTCCGCCAGATCCAGAGACGACTGGATGCCGGCGATGCCGCCGCCCACCACCATTACGGAACCAGTTTTTTCAGCCTTGTCCGCCATCTTTACCTCGCAATTCAATCTTTTCTAATTAGGCAACCCCGAAAACCCCAAACTCTGCGTTATGCTCCTTCGGCAAAATGCTCATTTACGTCAAATGTAAACTCCGCTTTTGCCTCAGTCGCAAGCCTTGATTTTGGGGTTTTCGGAGGTTGCCATTACAACAGGCCCTTGGAACGCAGCATCGGCGCGGCGTCTATAAAATGCCGCTTCAGCCATTTTTCGGCGTCAGGATGCCCCATGGCCAACCCGATCAGTTCCGTATAGTACAGAACAGGCAGGCCGATACTTTTTCCGATGTCCTTTTCCACGTCTTGCTGGCGCGTATCCATATTCATATGGCACATGGAACAACATGCGACCATGCAGTCCGCGCCGGTTTCCTTCGCCTTTAGTAGTATTTTGCCGATCAGCTTTTTGAAAATATCCATTTTCGTAAACATCAGGCTCGCGCCGCAGCAGTCCGTTTTGTAGGACCACTGCAAAGGCTCCGCGCCAAGCTTTTTCAACATGTTGTCCATGTACATTGGATTTTCGTAATCTTTGATGCCGGTGAGCTTGGGCGGGCGGACGGGGAGGCAGCCGTAATAACATACAACTTTCAGCCCCGTTAGTTTTTTCATGGCCTTCTTTTTGATCTCGGCTACCATTTCTTTGTCGCACAGGTAATCGGCGGCAAAATGAATGGCGACATTTCCTTTATAGTCAAAACTGACTTTTTCCCCATGTTCCTTGACTGCGTATTCAGTCCCTTTGAAACGGCTGTAACAGTTCGCGCAGGGCACAAGGAGGTCGCGGTTCGATTTTTCGGCAATGGCGAGATTTCGCGCCGGCATTTCGATCGCCAGCTTTTCGTTGACGGCGTGCGCGGAAGTCGCGCCGCAGCAGGTCCAGTCTTCGAGTTCATGAAGCCTGATGCCCAGCTGTTCCATAACGCCGCGCACCGATTCGTCAAATTCCTTGGAGGTGCCGTGCAGCGAACACCCGGGAAAATAAGAGAAATCCTTCATCGGGCGCCTCCTTTGTCTACTTCCTTAAATAAGTCTTTATATGCCTTGTCGCCTTTGAAACTGGGGAAAATGCCCATTCTTCCGCGCAGAAACGCTTTGAGCCCCCAACCCATGAAACCGCCCAGACCGCCGCTTTTCAACTCATAGAGCCCGAATCCCGGCTCCCATGTTCGGCCGGTATATTTGGCCAGCGTCAGGAAATATTTGTGGAACATGGAGATGTTTTTTTCGCCGGAAACAGCGCCTGTCCTGTACGCTATGCCGCGCAGCGTATCCATGACTTTCGCTATGTCGATGTTATTGGGACATCGCGTGCTGCATGTGTGGCAGGAGGCGCAAAGCCAGATGGTTTTCGAGTTTAAAACCTTGTCCCGATGCCCGTATTGAATGTGCCGGAATACCTGGTTGGGGAGAACGTCCATGGTAAAGTTAAGAGGACATCCCGCCGCGCATTTCTGGCACTGGAAGCAGTTCTGAATTTTCTCGCCGCTGTCTTTCAAGACCTGCGACATCAGGGACGTACCTTTGTCGATAGACTGCCCGCTTGCGTCCATTCCTATGCTCCAATTATGGGTTGTGAAAAACCGCCGGGAGGCGGCAAATACCGGTGATCGCCAGTACATCAATGTGTCGCCGAACCGCAAAACCTTAACGAAACTTTGTCCCGTTATGCGTTCCACAACCTGAATTACCGTTTACAACGATTGGATAGGTTAGTCTTAACGGACGCGGTTGACAAGCTATTTTCGCAATTTCGTCTTTTTATAAAGTATTTTTTTGGCGCGATGAAAAACCTGACAAGCGGGGCGTTTTTGGCGCGGTAAAATTAGGAGTCTACGTAAGTCATTGAAAACAAAGAAAAAGTGGCGGAGAGGGAGGGATTCGAACCCTCGATACCACTCATCGCAGTATAACTGCTTAGCAGGCAGCCCTGTTCGGCCACTCCAGCACCTCTCCGCAGGCGGAATCAAAAACCGCGCCCA
>JAIRVC010000167.1 GCA_031254095.1 Acidobacteriota bacterium | reverse complement strand
GCCATAACCATTTCACGACAGTTTTGCTGCGGCGGAGCAACCATCGGGCATTTGACGGCTTCGAAGATGGGCTTTTACTACGCGGATCGGGAAGTATTGCACCTGGCTGCGGAATCGCTGGGCGTTCCCGTGGAGGAGATTTCCTGGCGCGATGAACGCCTCGCGTCCACCTGGGAACGGATTACGGAACTGTTCACCTTTGGCCTTCCAGACGCGACCTATGCCGCGCCGCCGTTTCGCACCGTAACGGATGAGCACCTGTTCGGACTTGAGGGAAAAATCATCAAGGAGCTGGCGGAACGCGAAAACTGCGTGGTTGTAGGCCGGGGCGGGCTGCATGTTCTACGCGATCATCCGGGCGCGGTGCATGTATTCCTGCACGCGCCCGTCGAGTACCGGATTAAACTCGCCATCGACGCCTATCACGCCCAAACGGAAGAACAGGCCGCGTTTCTGATTCAGGAATCCGACCGGGCGCGTCAGGCGTACCTCGCGCGGATGGCAAAATACGACTGGCTATGCAGTTCAAACTACCATCTTACAATGGACACAAGCGTGATTCCACCTGGCAAGGCCGCCGAGGTAATCATGGATTTTGTTAAACTGAAAACCGGCAGCGAATAAAAAAGCCGCGCTGGATGCGAATGACCCGCATCCAGCGCGGCTTTTTCGTAAGGAAGATTAATCAGCGTTTCCCTGACATGCGGGCCGTTATTCCGCCCGCGAATAATTCAAATCGTATTCAGGTCTAATAGCGAACGGTGCGCATTTTTTTACGCAGCCGTTTACGCGCCAGCGCCTGCTTAATGCGCTTTTTCTCGCCCGGCTTCAGATAGAAAGCGTGCTTTTTGACATCTTTGATGATGTCTTCCTGTTGCACCTTGCGTTTAAAACGCCTCAATGCGCTCTCAAGGGATTCCCCTTCATTTAGAACAACTTCCGCCATTAGATTCACCTCCCTCCGACGACAAACTATAAAGTTTATGTCGCTCCTGCCCGGCTGTCAAGATCGGCGTTCGGATATAAATATTTGCAAAAATTGGCGCGATTGCAAAACCCCACGGTTCCGCGCGCCAGACCTTTGGCAGACAGGTGAGGCGCGCGGAGCGCACGCGCGATTAATCAGCGCTTCACCAACGTGCTCCACATATCAGCGGGTACGGACAGGACGCGGTCCATAATGCGGAACCGGCCGGTAAAATTCGTACGCCCCCAGGTCAGGCGCGTTCCCGGTAAAATCGTCTGTAATGGAGGGTAGGTCCATGCCCTTGTCTATTGCCGCTGAACCCGGTTTTAAACGGAAGTCGAACTCTTCCGGCCGGTAAATCCGTTGCGGGTCGGATTTGTCCGGGATGCCAACATTCACGAACGTATCATAATCAAGCACCAGGCTATGCTTTTCCTGCCCTGTTTCATTTTGGTATTCTTCGAGCGACCGGAAACGCCGCGTAACCAATTGACCGGTATAATCAACGGACATTTCAAAATGCGGGGAATTCCACTCAAATGCGTTTTCGACATTTTCGTTCGGACGAAAGCCGTTGTAATCCGAACTGGAGTAGTTTGTATACGTATTCAGGTTCAATACGGGATCGGCCCAGCCATCTCCCAAAAACAGGTTGTTCCGGAAATGTACATTGGAAGCCGGCCCCATAAAACCTCCCTGGCCGATAAACGTGTTCTGATATACCAGAACGCCTGCCGGCGTGTCTACGAACTTTAAAGGTCCGCCCGTGATGGCGTTGTATGACAGGTTGCGGTAAATGTAGAGCGGCCCGCCAAATATCGGCTGCGCGCTGAAAGCTCCTATTGCGGAATTAAAACATCGGTTTTCAAAGACCCGTATATTGTGCGCGCCGCCATCCGCTTCAATGCAGTTGTCGGCCATGTTTGATAAATCGTTGTTATGGAAATCGATTGCGACTGGTACGCGATCTCTGATCTCATACGGAGTTCCGTCCGGATCTCCGTAGGTGGAAATGTCGATGCCGTCGTGCCAGTTCGCAACGTAATTCCAAGCGACCACGTGACCTTGACCATAAACTTTTACCGCGTATTCCGAGGTTATTTGTGACGGGTAGCCCGGAAATTTCGCCCACACGTTGGGCGGCCACCAACTCAGCAGTTTGTCGGCGTCGTGTCGCCCGATAAAAACATTGTCGGCGATGTAAAAGTTTCTGGACCCGGACCATTCCGCCTGTATGCCACGGCCAATGTTCTCAAGCCGTGAATGCTTCAAAGTGAATCCGCTCGCTCCGGCGATGTTTTTCAATCCGAGCAGGAAAGCCACATTCGTATTGCGGACCGTGATGCCTTCGAAATAATTATAGTTTGCCGCCATGAGGTTAAAGAGGTTGTGGCATCCGTCCCCGTCGAATATAACCTCGCCATCGCCGGCGTTTTTAATTACGATCGGCTTGTCGGGCGTCCCGCTCCGGGTCAAATAATAGGTGCCGTCAAATGGAGTGCCATACGCCGCGGAGTTGCGGTCAAACCCGCTGTAAGAAAAACGGTTGTCCTTATATACGCCGGCATGTATCAAGAGAATATCGCCGGCTTCGACACGCGGCTGCGAGGCAATGGAATGGTCCGAATGATCCGACCCCATGTAGTAAGCGGCGAGAAGGCCGGTAAATGCCGGTTCCTGCCGCGGCCCCTCGTAACCGAAAGGGTACACATGGAAGACGCGGCCGCCTGCGGCGGGTTCGGGTTCCTTCCGTGTGCGCACAGAAACCGTCTGTACCGTTTTGCCTTTCACTCCCTCGGGATCGGACAGAACAAACCGGCATTCGTATTCCGTGTCCGGTTCGAGGTTCAAAATGCTGCCCGCGAACATGTTCGGCGCCTCGTAATTGAAAAAGTGATTGCCGCCATCGCGCGGTGTCGTTCCATGCACCAATTCCCCTTGCAGCCGCATCATCGGCAATCCCTGCCGCCATTCCGCTTCTCCGGCTTTGCGGTACGAAACATCCACACGGGCGTTACGATTGTCATCGCCCGATATCTTCCACTCGAAACCGAGCGAGAGGAGAGTTGGCGGCTCGACAATAAACTCGCCGGAAACAGTGTCGGCCGGCGAACAGCCAAGGAGCGAATACGACAAAACTAAAATCAGAATCAGATAACGCATTGTTAGATCTCCTTTCATAGTTCCATGAGGGTACTGCGAAATTTCGCAAGATGATATTGTTTTTTTAATACGCAACGGTTCGTTTTTAGGTTGCGCGGCGGCGGCCGGCTGGCCGTCAAGAGGTAATGGCAATTAATTAAGTGTTTCCTGAAAGGGATTTTTTGTTTGTATTTTCTTTCAATCCTGTTTTAAGATCGATCTGCTTGTGTGACGCAAGATGGTATCATAGGCGATTCTGGAGCCAAAAAAGCTTGTAAAGAAGATGCCAAAGGAAAATGCGGATCATTACAATCTGCCCGCAACCGGCGGCGAGGTATGTGACATGGGAATAAATCGACGAAACTTCCTTGGTTCAATGGCGACAGGCAGCATGTGTCGCAGAATTCGTATACCGTCGACGCGATGCACGGCAGAAATGAAAACGAGATGGAGCGCGTGCTGCGCGCGTTGATACCGACGGGCGCGGACAGCCAGTTCGCTGAAACATCGTTCCAGGATTGGATTATACTCACCTTCGTGGGTGACGGCATGACGGCTATGTCCGGCGATAACTTGCCCACAAGCCACCCATACAGCGTCAGATGGAATCTGCACCGGCGTGACATGGGGCGGCAAGGGTTATCGCCTGACGTTCGCGGATACCGTAACCTGGATGAAAGGCGCGCATTCATTCAAAGGCGGTGCCGAATTTTGCCATCAGCAATCCTATCAGGATTACACGGTAGCGTGGGTTTTCATTGGCATCAGCGTTCTTATCAGGGATCCGTCGGCCTACGGCGGCATGACAACCCAAACGAACAATCGTCGTGCGGCACTCAGGCTACTTGGAGCGGCCAACCAGGCCTGTTTAAACGGGACGGGTGAAAGCTGGTGCGGCAGGGCGAATGGAAGCACCGACCGCACGAGCAGCCTAAACGGAAACTTTTCGACCCCGTATCAGATGATGACGTACGCACCGATGTCTGCAACCGGCAACAACGCTTTATGGAGCAAAAGTAATCCCATCCTTGTGCGTCCAGATTTGTGGGACAACAAGGCGGGCAGTGCGGAGGTGATGTGGAGCGACAACGGCACGTATGTCGGCGGACGCTATTTCGGTGAAAAGTATACGAACTACGCGCTCGATACGGTGCTGTGCGACGGTACCGTGCAGGGATATATGCAGGGGCCAAATCCGTCGTCTACTCCGCATAGTGGACTTTATAGCGCGAACTGCTCCAACAGTAACCACGCGATTACGGGACAGCCGATTCCGAGGTCCGGCGCCCCGCGCGCATTGGCGCTGGCTTCCGGCATGAGCGACGAAAGCGGCAACATGCTTCCCGCGCTTTATGAGAGCGACTATCTCGCCCCGGATGGAGTTACGTACAAAAAGGGAACTCCGATCATAGTAATGCGCAACGCCGATCAGCGCCTCGGCGAGAAAGCCGCGGGCAACTTCAGCCCCAATCAGTTGACCGGGGTAGGGCGCTTAAGCTTTGACATGGCGATGTCAAAATCGGTTGAGTTTATGGAAGGCAAGCGGATTGAAGTCCGCGTCGACGCCCAGAACATACTCAATCACGCGACGCCGTCAAACAGTTATTCAACCTACGCTCCCAGTATGAGGAACGCTGCGGTCAGCAATCCGAGTTTATCGCTCAACAGCAGCGATCCTTTCGGGTACATACTGACCAAGGTAGGACGCCGGACATTCCAGGGCAGACTCCGGTTGACCTTCTAACAACTAAGATTGCCTGCCCACCAAAAGACGGGCGGGCAGGCAATCTTTTATTTTTGCAGTTTCAAGTAAATAAAAGGAGACAAGTACCAATATGAAAAAATTAAAATTCCTGCCGGTTCTGGGAATACTCTGCGCTGCGATAATGGCGCAGAACCCTTCCAGCGAACTGGCGGCGCAAAGTACGGCAGAGCCTCAATTTGAAGTACTGAGTCCGTGGGCGGACGTGGATCCGATGCCGCTCAGAGGGCTTACCGCACCGAGGGTGAACGACCTGGCGGGCAAGAAGATCGGCATATTCGCGAATTACAAGACAGCCGCCTTGCCGAGCGCGCAGGCGGTTGAAAACCAGCTGAAAGCCAAATATCCGAGCGCGGATATCAGTCTCTATCATTCCAGGGACTGGAACGTCAATGTCATTGATACAAAGGACAGCGCAAAATTTTCGGAATGGGTAAAAAGCAACGATGTGCTTATTGCCACAATAGGGGATTGAGGGTCGTGCACTAAGTTCCTCATGTACAACGCGCTTGCGATTGAGGATCTTGGCAAACCAGTCGTGTCACTGGTGCATCCCGGATTTTTACCTGACGCTCGTTCGGCAGCTTCCAGCAGAGGCATGCCGGGAGCGCGCATAATACCATTGAACGTTCCAAACGAGGGGAGGATAGCGTCTGAGTTTGAAGCCGGCGCCATAAAAGCGATGCCGGACATTATTGATGGGCTGACCAAACCGCTGACGGCGGAAGAGAAGTCTCCGACGCCGAGAGACGCTACGACTCCGAGGATAGCGTTTCGTGGGAACTACGAGGCTGTAAACCGTTTTTATTACAGGAATGGCTGGACGGATGGATTGCCGATAGTGCCTCCCACCGACGCGGCGGTGAAGGAGATGCTGACCGGTACTGATTTGCCTGCGGATCACATAGTGGCAAAGGTCATACCAAGATTAGGCAAGGCAACCGTCGAGAAAATAGCCATTAACGCTGTGATGGCGGGGGCGTTGCCAACGCACATGCCTGTGCTTATTGCGGCGGTGCAGGCGCTTGAGGATCAGCGGACGCGATTTGATACATTCGAAGTGAGTACGGGTTCGTGGGCGCCGTTTTTTATAATCAACGGTCCGATACGCAATGATATTCACGTGAACTTCGGTTCGGGCGCACTCAGCCCTGGGAATATCGCGAATTCGGCCATTGGACGTGCGGTTGGATTGATAGTCAAGAATATCGGCGGCGCCAGAAAAGGCATCGAGGATATGGGCGTCATTGGCAACCCGAGCAAGTACAGTCTTGTGATTGGAGAGAACGAGGAAGAGACTCCATGGGATCCGCTGCATGTGGAACGGGGTTTTAAGAAGGAAGACAACGTTATAACCGTGTTTTTCCCAAATAACTTTTTACAGAACGTTCCCGGGGGCGGCGACGCTCAGGGGATTGCGCAATCTCTGGCAAGCCTGCAGCCGATCAGCATGTCCGCTGTTATTGTGATTCCCCAACTTGCCAAAACACTTGCGGATGGCGGATTTACGAAAGAGCGCCTGAAGCAGTTCATTCTGGAGAATGGCGCCCCTGCGAGAAAAACGCAGACGGCGGACGCGTCCACGGTTCTTGCGACGCCTCCGAGGGCGTTTAATACGGAGGAGTTGATGATCTTGGTAGCTGGCGGGCCGGGCGCATGGGCGGCTACGCTGCGCAGCGTCGGCGGCATCTCAAACAGTTTCGTGTCAAAAAAGGTAGAATTGCCGCGCAACTGGGATGAACTTGTCAAAAAATACAGGAATATTGTTCCTGTGTATGTTGAATATTAGCCCGGATATTTGGAGGTAGTCGCAAAAGACAGGGAACTCGCTGACGTCCGCGCCGGCGAGTTCCTGAAAACGCGGGCGCTCAGCCCATGTCCCGGCAAAGCCGGAAAGCCTTGCAATTACCTTTTTGGAGAATAAGAAATGAAAAATAAAACCTGTCTGTTACTTGCGGCAATGCTGACGATTTTCCTGTTTTCCGGACTTTTAGCGGCCCAGGAGCCAAAAATCACAGTTTTGAACCCGCTCGGTCAGCCGCCGCCAATTGACAAGATTCCAATGGCGCCCCGTATCGGCAATCTGGACGGGAAAACGATTTACATTGTCGATATCGCGTTCACCGACACGCATCAGTTGTTTACGGAGATGCAGAAACTGCTGAGTGAAAAATATCCCAAAACAAAATGGGAAGTCCGCATAAAACGCGGTTCCTACGGAGACGATGATCCAAAACTCTGGGAGGAGATCAAAGCAAACGGACACGCCATGATCATGGGAGTAGGGCATTGAAGCTCCTGCTCGCCGTCGGTCGTCGGCCATTCTTTGACAGTTGAAAAACTTGGACTGCCCACCGCCCCGGTTATTACAAGAACTTTTAAGGACGTTGTAGAATCCTACGCGTTCAAAAAAGGAATGCCGGGTTTTCGTTTCACCTACGTTCCGCATCCCATCACGGGCGTTCCCGCGGAACTTTGCAGAAAATACCTTCAGGGCAACGATCCCGTTACCGGAAAGCCCGTACTTGATGAGATCATCGACGCCATTACCCGTCCCCTTAGCGCCGAGGACGCAAAGGGCGGCGTTATCGAAAGACCGGCGCCGCGATTGCTTGCCGCCAACACCGAGGAAAATCTGCAAAAATTATTTCAGGAAAGCGGCTGGACGGACGGACTGCCGGTTATACTGCCCACCGAAGCCCGCGTCAAAGAGATGTTGAAAGGCACGAGCCATGAACCCAAGGAACATGTAGGCAGAATGCAGGCGTCATTTCCTCATGAAGCCTGGACATATAACGTGGAACAGGTGGCCGTGAACGCGGTCATGGCCGGAGCAAAGCCGGAACATCTGCCGGTCATACTTGCGCTGGCCTCCATAGGAACGACCTCGCTTTCCACTTCAACCACTTCGTTCGCCAACATGGTTGTGGTCAACGGCCCTATTCGCAATGAAATCAAAATGAATTCGGGAATAGGCGCTCTCGGTCCCTTTAACCATGCGAACGCCGTAATCGGCAGGGCGTGGACGCTGATATCTCTTAATCTCGGCGCTTCCGGAAGCCCCGGGGAAATATACATGGGGAGCCTGGGAAACAATCTCAATTACAACAATGTCTGCATGGCGGAAAATGAGGAGGAGTTGCCCAAAGGCTGGGAACCGCTGCATGTGCAGAAAGGCTTCAAGCCCGGCGAGAGCGTTGTCAGCACTTTCCTCGGCTGGGGCATCACTCATCCGGATCAGAGTTTCGGAAGACCGTTCCATGAACAGATACCTTTCTGGCTGAAATTCATCAGTCCGTTCTCCTCGGCAACCCTGATACTGGATCCGACCATTATCAAACAGCTCAATGACAACGAAGGATTTAAATCAAAAGAACAGTTGTCGGAGTGGATACAGAAAAACTCGATGATTACTGTCGGAGCGTGGAAGAACGATTACTACGCCGTGCAGAACTTTGTTCACCCTTACGCAAGCCAGGGCAGAGAACCCACCGCAACCTGGATGAAGATGCCCGACGACGCGATGATTCCTCAGTTCAGCAGCCCGGGCAGAATAAACATTCTGTCGGTCGGCGGAGGAACCAACTATTTCTGGAAGGCGGCGGATTTCGGATACGGACGCAGCGCTTCTATCGACAAATGGCGGTAATTAGATCCATATTTTCCACAGGAAGTTTTGATTAATCGGAACTTCCTGTGGAAAATGCCGCAAGCCTTGATTTTTGGGTTTTTAGAGGTTCCCTATACAAATTCGCAGATTAGACCTTCAATCATCGCGCGCCCGTCTAGCGAAGACGATTTAAGCTGACGGTCGATTGCGGCGAGGCGAATGTACATGTTCCGCACAGTGTCCGGCTTAACCGCGCGCGCTTCGGCAAGGAATTGCTCCGCCGCGAACGGCGGAATCTGCGCCTCCGAAGCGATATCGCGCGGGTTTTTCCTCTCCCGCAAACCTTCAATGGCAATAAGCGTCTGGCGGCAGTGCCGCGCCAGCATCGTTACAACCACCAGAGGATGTTCGCCCATTCCAAGAAGATTTCCGAGCGACCGGAGAGCGCCGACGCGATCGCGCCGCCCGACGGCGTTTGTAAGGTCGAAGATGCTCTGTTGCCGGCTCGCGCGCACCAGATCTTCAATTACGGCATCCGGAATATTTTTTTCCTCGCCCGCGTAAAGCGTTAGTTTTTCAAATTCCGACGCCAGCGTCCGCAGATCCGCCCCGGCTATATCCACAACTCTTTTGAGCGCGTCCGCCGAAATACGGTATCCGCTTTTCCGCATAAAATCATTCGCCCAGCGTTCCAACGCGAATCCCTTGAGACGCGGAAACTCGCAGATACAGAAATCCTTCTGAAAGGTTTTATAAACTTTCTTTCGTTTGTCGAGTTCAACGGCGGTCAAAATTACCGTACTGCGCGGCGAAATTGATGCCAGACCTTCGAGCAGCGCGTCGGTTTCAGCTTCCTTGAATTTTCCGGCATCCTCAACAACGACCAGCCGCCGTTTTGAAAGCATCGGATAGATATTCGCGGCTTCAAGGATTTCCGCGACAGAGGCGTTGTTGGCCGCAAAAACGGAATAATCAAAATCGGCCGCGCCCGGCGTCATAACGCGGCTTTTCAGGATTGCGAGCGCCTGGTCGCAATGATATTCCTCGGGGCCAAGCACGAGATAAACCGGACGTATGGCGGCCGCGAGGTCTTTTTCAAGTTCTTCCAGCGTCTGTAATATCATAAAAATTAACCCGGTTATAGTTTTGGAAATGCCGATTAATTGCCCGCGCGGGCAATTAATCAGTGTTTACTTTGCGATTCGGTCTGCGTTTTATGGCGAGAAGAGCGGGTAAATCATTCAACACTTTTTCTCCAGGCAAGTAGAACATGATCCATTTCCCATCATGATATGTATGCGCTTTATCATATTCATCGGAAACTTCATCGCTGAACGTCGAGCGATTCGATTCAAACTTAATCCGTTCATCTTTGCCATAAACCACCATTACGCCGACAGCGTTTTCTTTGGGGAATAAAGAAACAAGCGTTTTCCCGCCACGCCGGAATCGCAGGACGTATTTTGACTGCTTTCCTCCCTTGTCCCACTCCTTATCCATTTCGTAAAGACGATCAATTTGATCAATAACCTTGTTCCACAACAAGAAAACATGCGGCGGCATTATCTCTTGCAATTCCGCATTACCGACGGATTCAAGTTTGGGCATTTCGGTTTACCTCTTTTTTGTTGTTGGACAAACATTGTAAAGCAAGTCATCCCGCTCAGGCAATTAACCAGCGTTTCCATAACCGGGCAGATGAGACAGGGATTCCATCCGGGCTAAAATCCGCTGTTCACGGCGAACCATAAACCATGTCACGACGAAGGCCGTTAAATCCGAGGCGGGAAAAGACAGCCAGACGCCCGTCAGTCCAAACAGCTTCGA
>JAIRVC010000147.1 GCA_031254095.1 Acidobacteriota bacterium | reverse complement strand
TATAAATAATAATAGCGTCGATAATCTATTAAATTTAGCTTACATAATGAAGGATACGGGCAGGCTTTCCGAAGCAAGGCAATTCTTTAGCCATGTAGAAACATTGGCAACTGGAGATTTAAAAAAAGTCTGTTCGCTTGAAAAACAGGAAATTGAGAAGCGGTTATCTGCCAATAACGATAACCGAAAAGGTAACGCAGAAATAAACTATTGGTTAAGCCGCTATCACGCGGAAGGACATACATTAGCTAATGGCCATTACGAATATTTTTACACAGAAAATTTCGGATTAGTAAAGGATTACTTTAACGGCAAAAGGATACTCGATATTGGCTGTGGGCCGCGCGGCTCGCTTGAATGGGCCGATAATGCCCTTGTTCGTATCGGGCTTGACCCTTTGGCAAACGATTATATGCAATTAGATATTGCGAAACTAAATGACTTATGTTTGGTCGGGTGTAGAGCAAATTCCATTCCCAAATAATTATTTTGATGTAATTGCATCTTTTAACTCTCTTGACCATGTGGATGATTTAGATATGGCAATTTCACAAATCAAGTTAAAGCTAAAGCCCAGTGGGTTGTTTTTACTTCTAACCGATGTAAATCACGACCCGACACCCACAGAACCTATCACCTATTCTTGGGATATAAAAAATAAATTTCAGCCCGAGTTTAAGCTGATTGAAGAGCGACACTATGAAAAACATACTGGGATGTATGAAAGCATTCACAAAGGTCAGCTTTATGATCATAAAAACCCACAAAGAAGGTATGGCATTCTTTCAGCAATGTTTATGAAATTATGAATCGAGGAATATAGTATAATTTTGATTTGCTCTGTTTGACGTATATCGTTAATACGGTACAATTGAGCAAATCCAGTCAAACTCGCGATGTCGGTCAGGTCTGTCTGCCGACAGGCAAGCGTAAGTCTTAAACGCTCGCCGCTTCAACCTTTTGTAAGCACACGCTTTTGCTCAACCCCTTACGGGGTTGGGTTGTATGGTTTGTCCGCATCCGCCGGTTCCGCGCTTCGCTCTCCCCGATGGTTGCTCATATCTCGCGCCTCCGGCGCTGATTTGATGTGTTTTATATTTTTTAATGCGTTCGTCTTGGGTATGGAAATTATCCGAAGCTGCACAGGGAAGCTTCGGACGTAAAATGCAGCTTATCCGCGCCATCCGTATAAACATCCACTAAATTCCAGCAATAATACTCCCTAAAAATAATGAATTACTGACAAGCAAAATAAGAAAAGTCCATAATGAGTATGATTTTATTCGAAACTTGTCATTCATACAGTACATGATAGAAAGAACAAAAAGCGCCAACTGAATAAGCATCAATGGCAGTGTTAACAATTCTTGAAATACTCCTATCAGTACAAAATCAGACTTTACAATGTAAGCATTCAAACACAGCAGACAAAAGCATCCCGCCACTCCCAAACTCACAAAAAAGAGTCTTTTGGTGGAAAATTTTTCAAGCAAGGTTTTCACTTTAAAATCCCTGATTTGTGTCAGGCGCAACTTTTAAATTTTTTGTTAAAACTCTTATATTTCCTGTTCAATATTTCGCCGTTAATACGTTTCGGCCTGCCGTGAGGCGGCTTTACGGCTCTACACTGATTCTGATTCCCTCGCTGTGCGTGGTGAATTCGGGCGCGTACATACATTGCAGCGTGGTAATGCCGTTTGAAAATTCGCCCTGCTGCGTGGCGAACAGGTCGTATTCAAAAACGTATGTCCCCCTGGGCAGATATGAAATAAAAAAGTTCGTCGCGGCGTCGCGGGTCGATTCGTAATATCCCAGCCCGTCCTGCCGCCTGTATCCCGACAGTACATTCACAGGCTCAAACGCGGACGCGCGCATATCTTTCAAATGTACGTACTCCATGTCGCGGCCGGCGCGGATTTCAAGGCGCACCGTCACCCTGTCCCCGATTTTTATCGGCGCGCCGGGGGTAATCTCCCTAAGCACCGGCCCGGACGGCGAGTTGCTCTTTACAAAAAGCCGCTTTTTGATCGATACGCCGGTTTCAGCCGGGGTGATCTTATCCAGTTGTTCAAAATACTGCCAATAGGCCGCGCCCCAGGCAACAACGGGATTGGTATTCACCACGGTGATTCTTCCCATATCGGGTTTGATCTCGTCCCCTCTCCACGACGTTTTAAAATAGCCCGTACCGGCCTGCGGGCGTTCGCCTTCTTCCAGCTTGTATGGGTCGATGGTTTTACCGCCGATGGTAATCTGCGCTAAAGCATCGCCCGCAAGCAGATTGCTGCCGGTTAAGAGGAGCGCGTATATCGCCTCGGAAGTGGCCTTGGTGGTTTTCCAGTCCTGCGTCTGTTTCTGTTTGAGCAGCCATACCTTGAGTTCTTCAACCGATTTTTTGTCGTCAAGGATTTCATTATAGGCTTCGATCAAGAGCGCCTGCGTCTCTATCGGCGCTTCGTACCACCACCAGCCGCTCACATTGCTTTTCCAGTACATGCCCATTTCTTCGCTGTATAGCGCGGTTTCGGAAAGCGAAAGCATGATCTGCCGCGCCGATTTCTGATCGCCATACCGGTGCAGCGCAAGGGCGAGCATTCCTTTAATGTAGTTGTTGTGCTTTACCCAATAAGCCGCCGCCTGCGATTTATAAAAATCAAAGGCTTCTTTAGCGTTTTGGGGAACGGGATAATCACGCGCAAAAAAGCTTCTGGCGTAGAGATAATGCGCGGCCATGCGGCCAAGATGGTCTTCTTCCATATAATCCGCATCGCGTTTTGCCGCCTCTTTTTTGAGTTCTTCAAAATCTTCGGCCGTGCGGGCATCCATGTAAGCAATCGCCCTGCGGAGCATATTGTCGGTTCCCTTTGCGGGGATGCTCATCTTTCGCAGATGCCCGATACCTGCGGCAATGTGCTGTGTCATATAACGATCATCGGGGCCGCCTTTAAACCACGCAAAGCCGCCGTTGGATAATTGCGCCTGTTCTACCTTGCGAAGCGCGGAGGCCATTTCGCTTGTCATTCTATTCAGATCAAAAAGAGCGGCGATACGCTGCCTGCGTTCCGATTCGCTTTGCGCCGCGCGCACCCAGGGCGTTTCCTCAATCAGCAAAGCCTTGAGTTCCTCATTCTTTTCCAGATTCGATTTCAGCGCGTCAGGCTGATATTTGCGCCAGATGTCGAATACCTGCTTAATCCTTGGGTCGCTGTTTGCGATATGAGACGCGATGGAATTGGCGTAGTAGCGGCTGAATGCCTGCTCGGCGCAATCATATGGATATTCCATAATGTAGGGCAGGGCCTGAACCGCGCTCCACGCCGGGTTGCTGGTAAATTCGAGCGTGTATGAATGATTTTTCAGCGTCTCGCTGTTGTTGTTCAACAACCGGGTAAATTCATACGACCTTGTCTGATTGCCGCGAACAGGCAGCGGGAGGCTTTCCGTAACCAGCATACGGTTTGTAAGCACCGGTATAACGCTCTCCTCGCCGTCGCTGAAACTTTCACTTATGGCCGTAACGCGATAGGTGACGGCCTGCAATCCATCCGGGATTTGTATTTTCCATGAAACGGCCTGATTACCGCCCGCTTCAAGGCGCGCCGTTTTTGCCGCGTCGTCCAGCAGCAACCTTTCCGTGACCGGCCGCATTGTGAGGGCGTCGAAAAACTGAATATCAGTTTTTATATCCAACACGCTTTCCGAAATATTCGACAGTTTGGCGCTGAAAAACATGGTGTCGTTCTCGCGAAAAAAGCGCGGCGGGTTGGTAAGGATCATCAGATCTTTCTGGGTGACAAGTTCCTTTGTAATTTGACCGGCTTTTAAATCCCGCGTCCACGCAATGCCCTGCATTTTCCACCGGGTAAGGGCTTCGGGTACGGTAAAGCTGATAACGGTTTCGCCTTTTTCGTTGGTGCGCAGCTGCGGATAGAAAAAGGCGGTTTCGTTGAAGTTTGCGCGGATTTGCAGGGGAGCGGCGGCGGGTTGGGATTCAATTTCAGCTTCCCCATCTTCTGCAATTCGGCTTTCATTCACTGCTCTCTTGGATGTATTCACTGTTGGCGACGGAATTTCAGCAAGCATTGCCATGGGAGCAGCAAAAGCCATATCCTCATTAAAAGCCACATCCTCGGCCATATCCTCCGATTTCGCTATGCCTCCACTTTCACGCAAAATCACGCCCCTAAGGCGGAAGGAAGATAATTGGGGATAGTAGACGTCAAGAAGACGCACAAGCCTGTCGTAAGAGCGAGTGGGATAAGGAGCGTTGTAATATTGCCGCGCCAATACAGAACCTTGACGCCAGATGAAGGCTGGATCGGTTCTCCATGGATATAAAAACATATTATCGTACCATGGGAAAAAGCTCCATGAGTGCGGGACAAAAGCGTCCAATGACGCGTCGTACATTGATGCCAACAACTCCGCCGCCGCCGCGTCGCCTGCCTTGTCTTTTATGGTAACGCGCCATTCCTCTTCCTCTCCGGGCTGGAGTTTGTCGCGAAACGAAGCAAATTCCAGATCCAGTTTTTTGTTTTCGTAAGGATCCTGAATTATTTGACTGGCGCTGTAGGATCGGTTGCCATGGACAAAGAAGAATTGCGCGGCAAAATTTCCGCGCTCGTTTTCAGTGACCGGAATTTCGATCATCTTTTGTTCATTATTCAGCGTAACGGCTTTGCGTTGCGGCTTCCGGTCTTTACCGGTTATTTCATAAAAAGCTTCAATATTGGAATACGCGCTTCCGATCAATATTTTGACCGTATCGCCCGGTTGGGCAAGCGGGTTAAGAACATGGAACCATATTGGCGCGCTGGAGGGCACATTACTTTGGGCAGCGGAAAACAGGGTGAAAATCGCGCTGTTTTCCACGGCTTCCCCGAAGGCGTCCTGTGTTTTCAGTTCGGCTATATATGTTCCGGAACTCCATTCCTGAATATTCGAAAGCGGATAATTTTCAGAAGTTCCTGTATCAAATGACAGCCGGTAAACCTCCTTCTCTTTTTCCCGGCCGCCGGCCTGATCTTCGTTGTCGTACACGCTGTATGGAAATAACCGGACAAATTCTTCCCGCGTCATGGAAAACTGATCGGGACGCTCCCAGCGGCGCGCCTGCAAGACGCGGCCGGGATCGCGCAGTCTCCATATGGTCAAAGTTCCTTTTGCCGCCTGAGCCTGCCCGCTGAGGTTTGTCGTTTTAACGGCGACTTCCCTCTTTTCATCCGAGTTCATCTTTTCGGGAATATCGGCGGATATCATCAGTGACTGATAGCCGACGGGAATTGCCGTTCTTATTTCATGCGTTTCTCCGTTGATGTCGCTGATCGTCGCATGAACGGAGTAATGAAATACCGGATTGTCCTTTCTGGCTATGCCGGGGTCGGGAACCGCGGTAAATAAAATATCGAAGGAACCGTCTTCCTTTGTGACGGTTTCGCCGTTTTTTATTTCCTGCGCGGATGAAAAGGGGACAGCCCCCCACCACCAGCGCCAGAGGGGAAAACGCGCCTCGCGCGTTACGCGATAACTTACTTTGGCTTCGCTGACCGCGCTGCCGGCGTAGGCCATGGCTTTACCCGCTACCGTTATTTCTTCGCCCAGGCGGTATGCGCCTTTTACGTGTTCAAGGTTTGCCTCGAATTTTGGCCGTTTGTATTCCTCCACGCTAAAAAAATGAGCGCCGTTCGCCGGTTCAGTTCTGAGACTCATCTGCCCCGTTAAACCTGTGGAAGGAATAACAAAACTCCCGGAGAATGATCCGAATTCATTTGTAACAACCGATATATCCGAAACCTTTTCATCGTTTACATCGTAGAGCGCTACGGTTTGTCTGGATTTGGCTACTATATTCGCCTGCTGGTTCTT